>NZ_JBHULL010000010.1:0-284173 GCF_042684385.1 Pedobacter vanadiisoli
TAATTAATGCCGTTAGAAACAAAATAGCATTGAGAATTGCTGCAGTTATTAAAAATCAAGTCAGCTATAAAAATAACTATAATATAGCTGCGTAAAATTTGTTTTTATCATAACAATCATTTCGACTAGAGCGTGTCGATTTTTCATCGGTAGCGAAATGGAGAAATCTATAAAGACAGATTTCTCGACTGCGTTGCACTCCGCTCGAAATGACGACTCGTGAGAGGCTGTCAATCATATTGATTTTTATCCAATAAATTTATCCCTCGGGATGACAAACTTTTACCTACTGGTGATGTCCCCATAGACCAGCTTTATTTGCCTAGGCTTTATAGATTAGGTGATAAAAAAGCCGCAAAACTAACCAGGTCTTGCGGCAACATGTACAATATAACCACCGTACAGGATTGAGAATTATCTTTATGGTTTTACCGTTAACGTTTCTTTTAAATGAAGTTCACGGCTTGATGATCCGATCATCACCCTGAAATCGCCGGGTTCAATAACCGTTTTCAGGTTAGCGTCAAGCATCTGCAGCATTTCAGGTGTAATTTTAAAGCTGATGGTTTTGCTTTCTCCTGCTTTAAGTTTAACACGTTCAAATCCTTTAAGCTCTAAAACCGGACGGGCCACACTGGCCAGCATATCGCGCAGATACAATTGTGCCACTTCCTCACCATCTTTAGTACCTGTATTTTTAAGTGTAAAGCTTACTGTAGTACCTTCATTCGCGTTAATTGCTTTTTTAGCCAATGCGATATTACTGTATTCGAAAGTGGTATAACTTAAACCATAACCAAAGGGAAACAGCGGCTCGCCACTTAAGTTATTGTAATCGTCGCCCCTGCCGGTTGGCTTATGATTGTAAACCAGTGGCAATTGCGCCTCATGAACGGGATAAGTAATCGGAAGTCTGCCAGCAGGGTTATAATCGCCAAATAAAGTTTCGGCTACAGCGGTTCCTCCCTCCTCACCAGGATACCATACATTCAGGATAGCTGAAGCATCGTTGATCCAGTTTCCCATGGTTATCGCACTACCGCCAACCAATAATACCACTATGGGTTTACCTGTTTTAGCCATTTCCTGAATGAGTTGTTCCTGATTGCCGGGTAAATTCAGCATGGCACGGTCTAAGAACTCTCCTTCTTTTATTCCTGCAGCAACTACGATAACATCGGCGTTTTTAGCCATTGTTTTGGCTTCTTCCAGTACCTGTGCTTCCTTATCTTCAACGCCGTAGTTCCAGATTAATTTAATATGGGCATTACCTTTAGGCTCTTTAAACTCAACTTTTATGGGATACGCTTTACCTGCTTCAAAATTAAAGCTTTCAGTACGTGTATGATAAGAAGCCTTTTCCCACTGATCGATAATGAGTTTTCCATCCAGATATAAGCGATAGCCATCGTTACCGGCTAAACCGATTTGGTAGGTACCTGTTTTTTGCGGTTTAATTTCTCCCTGCCACCTTACCGAGTAATTATCTGTGGTCAGTTTCTCGCTGGGCGAATAAAGTGTCCACATGAAATCGATTTGTTTATCAGTCCTTGTTAATACTGACTGGCCAGAAAGATCAGTGGTGTTAAAGTATTCGCCGGTTAAGCCTTTACCATTTTTTGAGCTGAGGAATGTAGAATCGATTACGGTATACTTTTTAATTTCCCTAAAGCTTCCCTGGGCATAATTTACACTGGTTAAATTACCAGCCCTTGATTTTATGCCATCCAAAATGCTGATTTTACCCTGGCCTGTTCCACTATAGCCTCCTAAACGGGCCTCTATTGCATCTTGTCCCAATACCAGGATGTTTTTAGGCTGCTTTAGTGGTAATATATTTTGATTGTTTTTGAGCAGTACGAACGATTCTAAAGCTGATTTTTTAGCCAAAGCCTTGGCCGATAAATCAGTAAGCGAAGCCTCTGATTCTTTTTCTGAAACATAGGGATTCTCGAACAATCCCAATTCGAATTTAGCTCTCAATACCCTCGAAACCGCATCGTCAATACGAGCCTTCGGAATACTTCCATCTAAAAATGGTGGTTTAAAAAGCTTGTAATGTTCATATTCTACCTGAAAAATAACATCAAGTCCACCATTTAAAGCTTGCACTGTAGATTGTGCATAATTTTTTGAAGTATTATGCAACACATTTGCCCCACCTACTGCACCCGCGTCAGAGATTACAAAACCTTTAAACCCCCAGTCCTGCTTTAAGGTCTTGGTTAAAAGCCAGTAATTGGAAGTTGCAGGTGTTCCATCTACGCTGTTATAAGAGGTCATTACCGAACGGATGCCTGCCTTTTTTACTCCTTCTTCAAATGCAGGAAAGTGTATTTCGCGTAAAAACCTTTCCGTTTTCTGTATAGGGTAACTGTCTCTGCCCCCATCGCCAACGTTGGCAATAAGGTGTTTCGGCGTTACCACTACATTTTCTTTTTCGACGGCAGTCATAAATGCGGCTCCCATTACTTTGGTCAGGTAGGGATCTTCGCCATAAGTCTCTTCAACACGCCCCCAGCGCACATCGTCGGCCATATTGATTACCGGAGCCAGAATATCCCTAATGCCCCTAACCTTAGCTTCCTGTGCTATCCGTTTGCCTATCCGGGCCATGGTTAAGGTATCAAATGTTGCAGCCAAACCAATCGACTGTGGAAAGGCGGTCGCATTTTTCCGTACCAAACCATGTAAAGCTTCATCAAATACCAGCATCGGGATACCCAGCCGGGTATCGTTTACCAGGTAACGTTGTAACTGGTTAACTTTTTTAGCAAGGGTTAAGGCATTCTCGGTGGTATTGTAGCTCAGCAATTGCTGGGCCTCTCCTGCACCGCCCGATTGGGCACTGATCTGCAGGCCAAAAATCCCATTTTTGTAGTAACCTTTAGCTATGCCATCAACATCGCCAGGTACCATAAATAACTGCCAGAATTTTTCTTCAGGCGTCATCCTCGATACCAGGTCTTTCACCCTTAAATCGATACTGAGCTTAGGATTTTTGTAGGGCAGGTATTGCACATTTTTATTTTGTGCAGAAACGCCAGCCGAAAATAATAATGCTGTGATTAAAAAAGTATTTATTTTGAGGTTAAACATCTTTACTCTGATTCGGGGGTAAAAGAAAAGGCAAGCGCAATTTTCTCCTCCGTTTTAGGGAAGTCGAAATGTACTTTTCCAGCTACCAGTTTCCACTTTACTTTTTGGTTATTACTTAAAAGGGTAATGGTTGTTCCTTTTTTGGGAATGCTGCCTTTCCACGAAATTTCTTTAACAGGATTAGTATCCAATAAGCTAATACCGTAAACAGTTTTACCATCTTTACTTTGTGTAAACCAGTTTTGCCCGTCATGATAGTTTTTGGTGATGCGTGTTCCATAAATGGCGGCACCATTTTTTGAGGTCCACTGCCCAATTTCTTCTAACTTTTTAATCACATCATCAGGCAGCGTTCCATCCGCTTTTGGCCCAACACCCAATAACAAACTTCCGCCTTTGGCTACAATTTCTACCAGTTTATGCACTACTTCAGCTGCTGGTTTATATTGATCGTTAGGGACAAATCCCCATGCACCGCCTAAGGTCATACAACTCTCCCAGGGATAATCCAATTGTTTTTCAGGAATTTTCTGCTCAGGAGTTTGGTAATTTTCGAACTGGCCATGTACAGTACGGTCGACCATAATTAAACCAGGCTGTGCTTTCCTGGCATAAGCAGCAATTTTTGGCATATCAATGTCCTGGCTCCACTCCGGAATTGGCGCACCCCACGATAGTACTTCTTCATTTACCGACGCTAAAGGCCTTACCCAACCGCCATCTAGCCATAAAATATCGATGCTTCCGTAATTGTTCATCAATTCGCCAATCTGATTCTGGGTAAAGCTTTTAAACATGTTCCAGCGCCATGGATTCTTTCTGATATCGTAATTGTTATTTCTATTGGCGGTAGCATATTTATCCCACCAATAGTATTGCGAATGCCAGTCAGGCTTTGAAAAATAAGCGCCGATCATGAAATTCTGCTTCCGGAAAGCATCGAATACATATTTGGCAACATCTTTTTTAGGGTTATTCGCAAATGGACCTTTTGCAATGCTAAAATCAGATTGTTTGGTATCGAACATGGCAAAGCCATCGTGGTGTTTAGTGGTAAAAACCAGGTATTTCATTCCAGCGTCTTTACCTGCCTTTGCCCATTGTTCGGGGTTAAACTGGGTGGGATTAAATTTTTCATTTAATCCCCAATACCATTTCTTGTAATCATCATACTTTATTGTACTGTCTCTGTCAATCCAGTCTTCCGAACAGATTGACCAAGATTCAATAATTCCAGGAACAGCATATAAGCCCCAGTGGATAATCATCCCAAACTTTTGGTCTTGCCAGTGTTCCAGTTTCTTTTTTACTGCTTCATCTTTTGGCCATTCGTATTTCGTTGACTCTTTGAGGATATCATTTCGTTGAGCAAAAGCGATATTGATGCAACAGATAAAAGCAATTAAAAGGCTACGGAGTTTCATATTTTAATATAATTAAAAATCCCGGTAGTTTCTACCGGGATTTAATTTAAGAGGATTAAGGCATCCAGAATATTTTAGTTTTGCGGGTATCTTTAGCCTGTACAGCCTGATAATTTGCACTATTTAAAGTTTTCTCTTTTGCCGGATAAACCAATCTAGTTGGTGGCGTTTCGAAACCAACCTGCTTTCCGTTTGTTGGAAAAGTTAATACAGGGAAACCGGTTCTTCTGTATTCAGACCATGCTTCAATAGATTGTAAAACACCAAAATGTGCCCATTTTTGGGTAGCTATCTTAGCTAGTTTGTCAGTCTGAGTTCCACCATAACTCGCAGTTGAAGCATTTACCCAAGTATCAACTGTTGCTGTAGAAGGTACATCAGCTTTAGCATAGGCACCAGGGTTAACGCTATTAAGATAATAATAGAATGCAACAGACTGTCTTAAACCAAGATCATATGCAGTTTTTGCATCACTAGTACTTCCCCATCTTTCGTAAGCTTCTGCTTTTAATAAATTAACTTCAGAAGCAGTCATCAGGATTCCTGGCAGTTTAATATTGAAAACAAATGTTGCAGAATCTAATACAGCATATTTTCTGAAATTAGTCTCTTGCTCTGTAGTAGTGAAAGTATTCGGCATAGCTCTGTAAGTTGGATTTTGCACAAACTTACCATTAATGGTTTCACCAAATTTTTCATAAATAGCAGGAATACGAGGGTCATTAGCAGGCACCATTAAGGTATTTAACATATAGTCAGTTGCGTACCAACTACCTTCAAAAAATGCATCATGTAAATCATTGGTATTATTTGTTAAAGGTTGCAGTAAAATATCAGAGCTACCTGGATTATACGTACCGACATTGCCGCCATCTACCAGAGGGAAATTAGTCTGATCGCTTAACATTTGTAGAACTGCTGATTTAGCAGTTGTTTCATCTGTTTTAGAGATACGCATTAATAATCTCAAACGCAATGAGTTTGCATATCTGGCCCATTTATTCACATCTCCCTTCAATAAAATATCTGCCTTTGCAAATGCAGCTGTAGAGGTTGCTGTCTTAAAATATGTACCTGCATTTGCTAAATCTGAAATAAAGGAAGTGTAAAGTACCTTTTGATCATCATACTTTGCATTCTTTATCAAATCTTTAGCGGTTAAATTACCTGCTTCGGAATAAGGAATATCACCCCATAAATCGACCATTTTCGCTGCCTGTTCAATCATCACTACTTTAGCCGCTTGTAAAATTACTCTTTGTGCTGCCTGATCGGTGCTTGAAAGTGTGTTAAACTTTTTTTCCATTGCTCTATATAAGGCAACGGTTCCGCTCCCATTACCACCTGGAGTATAAAAGTCATCCCAATATTGCTGCGAGTAGCCATCGCTTTGCTGATAAATTGAATTGCCGTTAGAAATATAGGTAGTTTGTGCATACACTCCTGGCATCTGGCTTAAAAATGTACGCACATTCCAATATTTTGCGGCTACACGATCATTATTGAGCATTCCGGTAAATAATCCCGGTAAATTCGGATCTAAAACGTTTTCAGGATTATTAAATTTATCATCAATATCCTTTTTGCAACCAACCACAACAGTTAGCGACAATAGAAGAAAACTTGCTTTTATGATTAACTTTTTCATAATATCTTATTTGTTTTGGCTAAAAATTTGCATTTAACGAGAAACCAAAGTTTCTAGATGCAGCTGTTGAGCCAACATCTACACCTTGCGACCACCATTTGTTTCCAAGTGGCGCCTCTGGATCCAGATCTTTCAGTGTTCTGTGGATGTAAAACAAGTTACGTCCGATCAATGAAAATCTTACATTAGAAATTTTTAGTTTTTTAGTGAATGAAGGTGGAATTTTATAGCTCAATACAATCTCTCTCATTTTGATGTAATTGTTATCAAAGATCTCTCCCTCGGTCAATGAGCCTTCACCCCAGTTATAGGTAGTTAAATAATAGTCGGCAGCAGAAAGCACCTTAGTATTTGGCAGTCCGGTAGTTTGGTTTACACCTTTTAAAACCACACCGTCATTATAGGTCTTACCATTGCTGGTGTAAGTTAAACCGCCGTTAGCTGCATCTCTAAACTCCATTGAATTCTCTAACATACCTGCACCACGCATGTATTTCAGGTTAGGCGCAATCATTTTACCACCAAAGCGATAGTCAATTGTAAAATCTAAAGCTAAATTGCCATAGCTAAACGTGTTTGAGAAACCTCCTATCGCTTTTGGCATAATATTGCCCGCTTTAACATACGTAGAATTATCCATCACATAGTAACCATCGTCGTTTATTAAGTAATTGCCATTCGCATCAGTTTTTCTTGGACGGATGTAAATGTTACCTAAATCTTCGCCAGCTCTTGCCACAATTTTAGCAGTAGCCTGATCTGAAGAATAGAAATTAATCTCAGAATTGGCATCATACAATGAGTTAACTTTCGATTTATTGGTTGAGAAATTTAAACGGGTATCCCATCTGAATTTTCCTGAAACCGGAGTTGCATTCAAGGCGATTTCCCATCCTTTATTACCTACCTCACCTACGTTAACGATCTGTTTTTGAGCACCATTAGTTGATGTAACATCAAGCGGTAAGATTTGATTTTTGATTTTATTATTATAATAACTCACATCTAAACCTAATCTTCCATTTAAGAACCTGGTCTCTAAACCAAATTCAGCTTCATGTTTCTTCTCCGGCATTAAGCCTAGGTTACCGTAAGAAGATAATGATACAATAGATGGAACAGAACCATTGATCGTTTGTAAAGAGATTTGTTTATAAGAAATATTGGCTTCGTAAATAGGAGGAGCATTACCTACCACACCATAAGAAGCTCTTAATTTTCCGTAGCTCCAGAATTTTGGTAATTTCCATAGGTCACTAAATACAAAACCACTGTTTACTGAATAGTAAGAATATTGATTGTTTCCTGGAGGAAGTGAAGAAACATATTCTTGTCTGACTGTACCCTCAGCAAATAAGAAATCCTTATAACTTAAATTCACTAAACCTAAATAAGCATATTTAAGTAGCTCTTTACGCGCCTCAGTAGTTTCCTGAACATTAAATGAGTTAGCTAAAGCAAAGAAATTCTCTGTCACTAAACCATCTTTTGTATTGGATTTTAAATCTTTATAAGTTTCTTTTCTACCTTGATAACCTCCACTTACAGAGATGCCGAAATCTTCACCAATTTTGTTCGAATAAGTTAACAAGGCATCTCCGTAAAGTACAGCATATTGTCCTTGGGTAGTAGTATAAGATCCGGTACTTGTATTCGTGTTAAGTGCACTAGGTATTTCAGTAAACTGACGGTTTTCGGTTTTAGCACTAGTGTAATCATTACCAATACGTCCCCTCAATTTTAAATTCTTAGCAACATCGTAGTTTAAAGTGAAACTAGATAACAACCTGTTTTCATTCTCATCATACTGGTTTTTCAATTGTTGCCAATAAAAATCCAGTAAATTGGTTGCCCTGATGTTGAATATGAAAGGCTCGGGGCGGTTAACCTGATCGAAGGTTGCGTATTTGTATCCGTTACTGGTTTGGAATTTCTCTTTCATTAAGCCCATATCTTCGGCCCGACTGAAGAAACCTCCGAAAGAACCCAACACCTGACCTAATTGGTATGGTCTGTTTTTGGTAATCGTGTTTACATAACTTACAATTACATCAGCCGATAATTTCGGTGCAAGTTTAATTGTAGAGTTTAAGTTAAAGGTATTTTTACTACCGGTATTTCCTGGCTGCGTTCCCTTATAATCCAAGCGGGAGGCAGAGAAACGATAGTTAACACTTTCTGTCTGATTAGAAATTGCAATGTTTGCGTTAGAAGTATACCCGTTTTGGTATACATCTCTGTAGTTATTGGGTTGAGGCGAGTATGAACGGATTGAACCATCCCACCATCTCACTTGCTGGCCTTCCATTTTAGGGCCAAAATTTGCATAAGCTCTAAAGTATGGTCTGAAACCACTAGGAGAAGCGGCATCAGGAATCCAGCCTTCTTCGGTTGCACCATTCGCTACGTTGGTTTCGCGATCATAACCCGGGCCATAAGTGTTTTGGAATCTAGGTAAAAAAGCAACCTGATCGATTGAACCCTGATAGTTAAAATCAACACCTAATCCTCTGTTTTTAGACCCTTTTTTTGTCGTGATTACCACAACCCCACTTGCTGCATCAGAACCATATAACGCCGACGCACTGGCACCTTTTAGTACCGTTAAACTTTCAATATCTGCTGGGTTAATATCCAAAATACCGTTACCACGAACGCGCTGATCATCCCAATAGTTATTGTTATTTGCTCCTGCTGCACCGTTTTGCCCATCATTTCTGATCATCACACCATCCACAACATATAAAGGTTGCTGATTGTAGTTAATAGAGTTAATACCCCTGATCTGAACGTTCACAGCACTACTTGCACCACCTGGAGCGGTTGTGATTTTTACCCCCGCGGCTTTACCATAAAGTGCTGATGCAAAGTTGGTGTTACCCGCTTCGGTTAGCTGTTTAGCTGTTACCGTGCTTACAGCATATCCAAGAGATTTTTCCTGGCGCTTAATGCCTAATGCAGTTGTTACTACATTAACTTCATTGAGCTGGTTAGCGCTTTCTGTTAGGATAACATTTATGGCCGTTTGACTGTTTACGCTAATTTCCTGCTTTGCATAACCTATTGCTGTGAAAACCAATATTTCACCCGGATTTGCCGTTAATGAGAATTTTCCATTACCATCGGTTTGAGTTACTTTCACTGTACCTTTAATGGAAACGCTTACACCAGGAAGAGGTCCTGATGCATCTTTTACCGTACCGGTAATATTCTTCTGTGCAAAAGCACTTATTGTTATAAAACATAACAACAATATACTTAAACACTTTAAGTACGTTCTTTTCATATTTTTTAAGTTTAGTTTAAGATTAGTTTAAATAATTTGTGGCTTTGTATTTAGCCTTTTTATCTTGTCATGCAATATTGGTTTTGGTTAAATATTTATATTTTATTTGTTGTTGTTGTATTTTTTAGTCGAACTGATGATGTTCGATTGTTAAACTTGCCGCAGCTAATAATTCCGCTTCATCTGTAAGGGTAGAAAGCTTAATTTCGGTTTGTTCTGCAATGCGGGGTATACAGAACTCATGTATAGCCTGTTGGATTGGCGGCAATAACATTTTGCCTGCTTTAGCACCTCTGCCACTTAAAACAACGCACTGTGGGTTTAAAAGATGAATCAGGGTAGCAATCCCTTTACCCAATTGAAAAACCGCTTTAGCTAAAACAGATATGGCTACAGGATCCTGCTGGGTTACGGCAGTTAAAAAGTGATCGGCCGGATGTTTACTTTTATCCTTAAATAAAGCTTTCATGCTCGATTCGGCTCCGGCATCAATAGCTTGTTCAGCTCTTTTAGCCATAACGAGCAAGGAGGTATCTACCTCGAGGCACCCTCTTCTACCGCAGGAACATAAATTGTCGCTCTCAGATAAGGGGATGTGACTGAATTCACCAGCACTCCCGGCACTACCACGGTATAATTTTCCATTAATGATCATGCCCAAACCTGTTCCCCATCCAATATTGACTACCATTACTTCTTTTAAATTAATGGCTTCTCCAAAATTTAGTTCAGCTAACGCAATTAAACTCGAATCGTTATCAATATGCACAGGCAAAGCAATGTTTGCAGAAAGATATTTCTGCAGGGTAGTGCCATCTTTAACTTTAAGAAAAGAATGATTTATACCCTCATCTGCGTTAACAAAACCTGGCATACCGATGCCAACGCCCAATATGTCATTCCGGCTGATTTGAGATTGATCGATACTTTTATTGATAAAATCAATAAGATCGTCTACACTACTGTATTCAGAAGATATATCGAATTCTAGGGATTGAATTGGGGCCACCATCTTTCTGGAAAGATCGTAAATGGTTAACCTGGAAGTAAGCTGATCCATGGCAATCGCCACTATATACTTTTTCAGTTTGGGGTTGATTAAAAACATTGCCGCCCTTCTACCTCCGGTAGATGGGGCAAAACCTTCTTCCAAAAGAAACCCTTCTGCAATTAAACCATTAACAACAGAAGTAACCAACGGTAAACTCTTTTGTGTCAGCTTACTTAAATCTGTAAGTGACAGCGATTTTTTATAATATAAATGCCTAATAATATCAGCTTTAAGCCGCTGATTTTTCTCCACTATAACAGACATATTGTTTGATTATAGTCAAACTTAAAAAATATTTTTAAAACATCACAATTCTTTTTAATTTTTTTTTTAAGTTAATTCTAAACCGGCTTAAAACAAAAAGGGCGAATAATGTTCGATTATTCGCCCTTTTTAAGAAATTATATTTTTAATGTATGCCCATAAACAATCTGCTCCACCTTATTTTGTGTAAGAAAGAAGCCGTACTGTCCCAGCTCATCCAAACAAACAGGGCTTTACCAACAATATGGTCTTCCGGCACAAAACCCCAATAGCGCGAATCGGCTGAATTATGACGGTTATCCCCCATCATCCAGTAGTAATCCATTTTAAAGGTATAGGTAGTGGCCGGCTTATCGTTAATATACCAAACCCCGGCTTTTTGCTCTACTTTATTTCCTTCGTAAGTCCTGATTGCCCTGTAATACAGCGGCATGGTATTGCTGTCTATTTTAACGGTCCACCCTTTTGCAGGAATTTTGATCGGTCCGAAGTTATCCCTGTTCCAGACCCTATTTGGATCGTTAGGAAAAACACCGCCCTGTACCGGTCCTGGAGCATCAGGACTTAAAGTCACAGATTTTACAAAATCGAAGGTCTTCAGTTTTTCTACAATTTCTGGCGAAGCATCAACAATATAGGTATTAGTGGCTACAGCTGGCGTATTACCCAGGTTAAGGTTAAATTCATCCAGCGAAGCGTAATTAAAATCCATGGTTTTAAATTCGATGCGGTAGGGCATCATTCCCGTATTTTTTAAAGGCTCGTTTTTACCGTTTACATTGGCAATACCATTGCTCATTGAAATGACATCGCCTGGAATACCAATACAGCGTTTGATAAAGTTTTCACGTTTATCAACCGGACGGTCTACTATGGTAAATGTACTTCTAACCTGCTCCCTGCCCATGCTCCGTTCTAAAGCATAATAACTTTCAGCCTGGTTTTCTACAGCAACGGTATCTCCTTCCGGAAAGTTGAACACCACTACATCATTTCGTTTAATTTTTGACAAGCCTGGTAAACGGTGATATTTCCACTGAACGCCATCCCAATAAGCCTTGGTTGAAGTTGTTAAGGGCATGGTATGGTGCGCAAATGGAAAAGCTACCGGTGTCATTGGTATCCGTGCTCCATAATTTACCTTACTTACAAAAAGAAAATCGCCGATAAGTAAAGATCTCTCCATCGAACCTGATGGAATGGTGTAGGCCTCGATAAAAAATACGCGGATAATGGTTGCTGCTACTACTGCAAAAACAATTGCATCAAACCACTCGCGGGTTTTAGTTTTTTTCTTCTTTGGGGCATCTTTTTTTCGTTGCCAGAATTTATAATTCATATACCTTATTTTTGGTTTCGCGATTTATTTAATCGGTTCCCTGTTATCTGTACTTCTTTTGGTATGGTTTTACAGATCAATTGATCTCATACATTATATTACGCTTTGGTCTTTTAGCTTTGGTCTTTCAGCTCTCGGAACTTTAAACTTTACTCAAAAATATCAGTAATATTAAAAAATCCTTTTTTATCTCTCACCCATTCTGCCGCCACAACTGCCCCCAAGGCAAAACCAGCCCTGTTGTGAGCCGTATGTTTAATTTCTATCTCATCTACCTCACTGCTGTAAATTACGGTGTGCGTACCTGGTATATTTTCAATACGGTGCGACTCGATCAGCAATTGCTCAGGTTTCGGAAACAGCTCCACATCTGTACCCACTACTTCATTTAACCACTCTTGTTTGCGTTCCAGGTTTTCAACAATCCCTTCAGCCAATGTAATGGCGGTTCCGCTTGGCGCATCCAGTTTTTGAGTATGGTGAATTTCTTCAACCTGAACCTCGTAAGCCGGATAATTATTCATCAGTTTAGCCAGCGTCTGGTTAAGCTTAAAGAACAAATTTACGCCAATACTGAAGTTAGACCCATAAAGCAACGTATTGTTACTTTTATCGCAATCGTCTTTTACCTCCTGCAATTTACCATACCAGCCGGTTGTTCCTACAACTACAGGCACATTGGCATCAAAACAGGCATCTATATTTTTTAAAACCGAATCAGGCGTGCTAAAATCAATAGCTACATCAGCTGATTTTAAATTTTCACGGGTTAAATCTTCCTGATTATCAATGGTTATTTTTAATACAATTTCGTGGCCACGTTCAACCGCAAATTTTTCGATAATCTGCCCCATTTTCCCATACCCTAAAAGCGCAAGTTTCATTTGTTTATTGTTTAGTTTCTATTCTTGTTTCTTACCTCAAGCTAAGCTATTTAGCGGCAAACCATCATATTTTCAAATATATATCCTGTATATTGGTTGTCATAATGATTTTTGGCATTAAAATGTAAGTGACAATTTTAATGCAGGTGTTAAATTTAAGCCATACATCGAATCGGTATTAATTATTGACGGCATTACCTTAAAAGAAAGGTTATCATCAATATTAAAGAAATGCAAACGGGCTGCAACATAGGCATCGATAATGTTGGCTGCATAAAGTAACCCGTAAGAAAAGTACACAATCTGCGAATTCCGCTTATACAAACTTTTCCCATCGAGAATACCCTGGTCACTGTATTGTGTTAAATCTAACTTCTTGCCCGGGTTATTCTCCCGGTATTGTGCCTCTGCCAAGAAACGTTTATAGTTCTTCCTGCTATCGATTAGAGATAAAGTAAGTGCAGTGGCGCCACCATAAATAGCTACAATTTTGCCACCAGTGTACAGCTTTTGAAAAAACTGGCTTTTTCCAGCCCTTGTGCCGTAACCATCGTTAAGTATCTGAATATTATACAATTGGCCCCAACCCGGAATAATCATCGATCTGAAAACAGCTTTTCTACCGGCAACCTTACCCGGATTAACATACTTAGCTTTCACCGAATCTCTTCTGGTCATCGGTTTTTTAGCAGTATCTAACGGTTTGGATAATTTAATCTTAGCCGTATCAGCAGGTTTTAATACCGTATCTTTAACCTGCGCCGAGGCTAAGTTTACAAAAAGAAATGTAAATGCAACAACCAGTATTAAAAGCTTAGTCTTTTGCATTACCAGTCCAATAATTCCAGAATTCGGTTTAAGTCATCATTACTCATAAAAGGTATTTCTATCGCCCCTTTACCGTTCTGACTCACTTTTAACTTTACACGGGTAGCAAATTTAGAAGCCAGGTCGTCCTGCAATTTCTGGTATTGAAAAGAAACCGCTCTTTCTTTTTGTTTCTCGCTTGCAGGCAAAGGGATATGCTGCAGGTTGCGGACAATTTCTTCTACTTTACGTACCGAAAGATTTTTATCAAGGATTTCCTGGTGGATGTATAACTGTTTATCAACACCATCAACATTAATTAAGGCCCTTGCATGCCCCATGCTAATTTTCTGGTCGCGGATAGAAGCCTGTATAGCTGGTGGAAGTTTTAATAAACGCAGGTAATTGGTCACCGTGGTACGGTTTTTACCTACCCTTTCGCCTAATTGTTCTTGTTTTAACCCCACTTCATCAATCATACGCTGAAAACTTAACGCCACTTCAATGGCATTTAAATTTTCGCGCTGAATATTTTCAATCAGGGCCATTTCCAGCATCTGCTGGTCGTTGGCGCTGCGGATGTAAGCAGGTACCTGCGTTAAACCGGCCAGTTTAGATGCCCTGAACCTCCGCTCACCAGAAATTAACTGATATTTATTGGCACTCAGTTTTCTTACCGTAATCGGCTGAATCAGGCCCTGCACTTTTATCGAATCGGCCAGTTCATTTAAGGCTACCTGATCAAATTCGGTACGGGGCTGATATGGATTGGTTTCAACTTCAGTTAAATTTACGTGACTGATATTGCCAATCTGCTCGGTTTCGCTAACAGCATTTACCTGCTGTTTCGGTGGATGAGCAGATTCGCTATCATCTAAAAGCGCACTTAACCCTCTTCCTAAACCTGTTTTTCGCTGAAAAGATGTCATTTATAATTTATAAAGTTGCTGTTCCTATGTTTTCTTCTTCTTTTAACAAACCGTTCTTTTTCACAATTTCGCGCGCCAGATTAAGGTAGTTAATGGCACCCTTGCAGTTTGCATCATGCATAATTACCGATACACCGTAACTTGGGGCCTCACTTAAACGGGTATTACGCTGAATAATGGTTTCGAAAACCAGTTCGTTAAAATGTGTTTTAACCTCTTCTACCACCTGGTTCGATAAACGTAAACGCACATCGTACATGGTTAATAAGATACCTTCAATCTCCAGGTTAGTATTTAAACGGTTCTGAACAATTTTAATGGTATTTAAGAGTTTACCTAAACCTTCAAGTGCAAAATACTCGCACTGAACCGGAATAATTACCGAATCGGCCGCTGTTAAGGCATTAATCGTGATTAAGCCCAGTGAAGGCGAACAATCAATAATGATAAAATCATATTGATCTTTGATTTTCTCCAGCACCGCTTTCATTTTATACTCGCGGTTGTTCAGGTTAATCATCTCAATTTCTGCACCAACCAGGTCAATGTGGGCAGGTAGCAAATCTAAATTAGGCGTATCTGTTTTTTGGATGGCCAATGTAGGATCGATATCATTAATGATACACTCATAAATGCTATCTTTGATATTCCGGGGGTCGAAACCGATACCCGAAGTCGAATTTGCCTGAGGATCAGCATCTACCAATAAAGTTTTGTATTCTAGCACGGCCAAACTCGCAGCCAGGTTTATAGATGAAGTTGTTTTACCAACGCCACCTTTTTGATTTGCTAATGCAATAATTTTGCTCATCTATGTATCCGAAATTTACTTAACGTTTATTTGGGCTGTGTTATTTATGCGTTTTAATAGGCAAAAAGTTCTATTTTTGCGTTGTTTACGGCCTTTTTCACAATCAGCTAAGATACAAACTATATGTCAATTTTAGCAAGAAGCGTGTTTGGGTTTTACACATCTTATTAACAATTATCCATGATCACAATTATAGCCGCTACCAACAGGCCCAATAGCAATACGCTAAAAGTTGCTAAATATTACCAAAAGCAACTAAAAGAAAAAGGTATTGACACAAATTTGTTCGGTTTGGAGCACCTTCCTGTGGATGTTTTGAATACAGATATGTATGGCAAAAGATCAGAAGCTTTTCAAGAAATCCAGAACATGATTAACCAGACCGAAAAATTCTTGTTCATCATGCCCGAGTATAACGGAAGTTATCCGGGTGTGTTAAAAGTGCTGATTGATGCCGCTAATTTCCCCGATAGTTTTTATGATAAAAAGGCTGCTTTAGTGGGCATTTCTTCCGGTAAATATGGAAATATCCGCGGGGTTGATCATTTTACCGGCGTTTGCCATTATATCCACCTCAACATACTGCCCCTGCGCCTGCATATCCCAAACATTAAGGCCGAATTGGATGCTGAAGGCAATTTCCATCAGGCTGATACGATAAAATTCACCAACGAGCAGATCGAAAAGTTTATCAATTTTTAATAAAACAGCTTATTTCTGAAGATTGCCAGGTCGTCCGCTCGGGACGATTCCTTGGTGGCCAATTACAAATTGGCGTTTCGTTCCATAGGAACATTTGGAGTTTTACACATTAATATCTCTACAGACCGGCCCACCTAAACCCGATGGAAGCGACACGAAGTATAGCGTACAGCGGGATTGCATTAACCCAAATGCCACTGAACCTGCTTTCCAAAAAAGAAAGATTATTTTCTCTTGTATTGGAAAGCAAAACCCGTGTTTCATGGGAGCGTTAGTCCTGCTCTTTGCTTTACTCCGTTGCACTCCGTGTTCGCGCCGATCAGGTTTAGGAACAAAAGAGGGTGCCGTGACCTTAAAAATCTTTCTTTTAAGATTAATTTTTCATCTTCTGCAGCCTCAAATATTGTTACCGGCCGGGCCACCTAAACCCGATGGAAGCGACACGAAGTAAAGCGTACAGCGGGACTGCATTAACCCAAATGCTACTGAACCTGCTTTCCAAAAAAAGAAAGATTATTTTCTTCCTATACTGGAAAGCAAAACCCGTGTTTCATGGGAGCGTTAGTCCTGCTCTTCGCTTTACTCCGTTGCACTCCGTGTTCGCACCGATCAGGTTTAGATACACAGAACAGTGCTATAAACCGCAAGAATAATTCAAGGTCATTGTATTTCGGCGCTTTGCAGCCTCAAATATTGTTACCGGCCGGGCCACCTAAACCCGATGGCAGCGACACGAAGTAAAGCGTACAGCGGGACTGCATTAACCCAAATGCCACTGAACCTGCTTTCCAAAAAAGAAAGATTATTTTCTCTTGTATTGGAAAGCAAAACCCGTGTTTCATGGGAGCGTTAGTCCTGCTCTTTGCTTTACTCCGTTGCACTCCGTGTTCGCGTCGATCAGGTTTAGGTACACAGAACAGTGCTATAAACCGCAAGAATAATTCAAGGTCATTGTATTTCGGCGCTTTGCAGCCTCAAATATTGTTACCGGCCGGGCCACCTAAACCCGATGGAAGCGACACGAAGTAAAGCGTACAGCGGGATTGCATTAACCCAAATGCCACTGAACCTGCTTTCCAAAAAAAGAAAGATTATTTTCTTCCTATACCGGAAAGCAAAACCCGTGTTTCATGGGATCGTTAGTCCTGCTCTTTGCTTTACTCCGTTGCACTCCGTGTTCGCACCGATCAGGTTTAGGAACAAAAAAGAGTACTTTGAAGTTCAAAAACCACATTTCATTTTGACAAAAACCTTTCCAAAATGAAAAGGTTTTTTGCTTAACATAATTGCAAAAAACACCGTATTAAACTAAAAAACAACAACTTAACCAACCATTCAATCTGTTGGCATAGCTATTGACTACAGGCTAAACAGATGCTATTTATTTAACCTTTGTTATGTAAATTAGTTCATCAGGAAATAAATTTAATTATAAGCTATTTTTACACAAAATGAGAGAAATTGCTTTGCGTTACTTAGCGAAAACCTCTCCACCCTTTGCGGTTAAATTAAAAAGTCATGAAAATAAAAACCAAGCTCCGCCTCGGATTCGGGTTTCTCTTTATAATCGTTTTATCCTTCGGATTGATCGCCCTTTTTTACTTAAACGAGCTATCTGATAAATCGAAAGTGATCCTTAAAGACAACTACAAATCGCTCAACTATGTTGCTGCTATGCGCAATATTGTAGATCAATATTCTTTTCCGTTAAGTGGCTCGCAACAGGCCATTTTTACCGAAAATTTAAAAAATGAAGGTAAAAACATTACCGAAAAAGGTGAAAAAGTGGCTTACCAGCAATTGGAAGCAGCCTTTAAAACATTGGAAAACCCACAGCCAACAGTTATTCAGGCAAACCGCATTCGAGATTTACGCCAGGCACTCCAAAATATAGAACAGGTAAATATGAAAGCCATTTATGATAAGAATGAGCAGGCCAACGAAGCTTCGTCAAGGGCAAACCTGTATATTATGATCGCTGCTACCTTAAGTTTTATTATTCTATTCACCTTTATCGTCAACTTCCCGGGTTTTGTGGCTAATCCGCTGGCCGAGTTCAGTGCTGCCATTAAACAAATTAGCCGTAAAAATTACAAACAGCGCCTGCATTTCGAAAATGGCGACGAATTTACTGAGCTCGCCCACTCATTTAACGGTATGGTAGTTAAACTAAACGAATGGGAAAACAGTAATTTATCAAAAATCAAATCAGAAAAGTCGCGTATAGAAGCCATTATTGCACAGATGCAAGACGCCATTATCGGTTTAAATGAAAAAGGCGAAGTATTATTTTTAAACCACTTGGCCGCAAAACTGATGAACCTGGATGAAAATAAAGTAATCGGACAGAATGTTGCAGAACTGATGCAGAAAAATGAACTATTAAAACGCATCATCAAGCCTGAAACAGATGACAATACACTAAAAATTTATGCTGATGAGAAAGAGTCTTATTTCCTTTTGGAAAACCGCGAAATTATTATCCCAAATTACGAAGAACAGGAAGAAAAAGCTTTAATTGCTTCGTCAAAATCGGCAGGAAGCGTTTATATTTTGAAAAACATTACGCAGTTTAAGGAATTGGATGAGGCCAAAACAAACTTTATCGCTACAGTTTCGCATGAATTAAAAACGCCTCTGTCATCCATCAAAATGAGCTTGAAACTGCTTAATGATGAGCGCATAGGCGCAATGAACGAAGAGCAGCACGAACTGCTTAACCATATTAAAGAAGATAGCGACAGGCTTTTAAAAATAACCAGCGAACTGCTCGATCTTTCGCAGGTAGAAACCGGCAATTTAAAACTCACCTTCGCCCTTACCAAACCAGAGGATATTGTACAATATGCCATAGATGCAGTTAAATTCCAGGCAGCGCAAAAATCCATTAACCTCGAGCTAAACTGCGAGAAAAATCTGCCCAATGTGAATGCCGACATCCAAAAAACGGCCTGGGTGCTGGTTAACTTTTTATCGAATGCATTACGCTATAGTTCTGAAAAGTCGAAAGTAATGATTGATATTTTTCAAAAAGATCATTTTATAGAGTTCTCTGTGCGCGATTTTGGAAAAGGTATCGAAGAAAAATACCAAAAAAGACTATTCGACCGGTATTTTCAGGTACCTACCGACGGGCAAAATAAATCGGGATCTGGATTGGGCCTGGCTATTTCCAAAGATTTTATCGAAGCCGAAAACGGAAAAATATGGGTGGTAAGTGCCATGGGCGAAGGCAGTAAGTTCTGTTTTAGCCTGCCGGTTGTGGTTTAAGCTTTGTTCTTACCAACAGAGAACGAGATGTTATTTAACACAACGTGCAAAGGGTTTTTCACAGAGAAGCACGGAGTTTCTTTCATTTTACCAAAAAGCAAACGAAGTTTTTCACAGGGCGCAGAGAATTAAATGTCGGCATGGCTAAACAACTAAACTTTGTTCTCGGCGCGTTTTCTCTGTGGTTAAAATTGTTCGCTAAAACATTACCAGTTATGCGATATACGGCTCCATTTCTTTATCAATACTTTTACGCAGTTCCATTAATTTGATGGCATAACCATGCATGGCAATTTCTTTTTCGGTTTTGGGCTTAAAGGCAGGGATTGCCTTCGGTTGTCCATTGTCATCCACAGCAACAAAAACAATAATACAATGCGTGTTTTTAACAAAATCGGCCTGATCTACCGGTTTAGAAAAGGCATCAACCGCAATATGCATGCTGGTTTTACCTGTATAAATAATACGAGCTTCCATTTTAACCAGGTGCCCGATATGAACAGGATGAAAAAAACGGATTCCACCAACATAAACCGTTACACAATAGGTCTGGCTCCACTGCAAGGCGCAGGCAAAAGCAGCCTGATCAATCCACTTCATCATCGTTCCACCATGTACCTTACCCCCATAATTAACATCAGATGGTTCGCTTAAAAATTGCAGTTCGATATGATTTTTGGTTCTGGGCATGGTAATGTCGGGTTAAATTGCTTGTCTTGATGTATGTGCTAAGATATTACAAAATAAGATATTTTCTAACAGTCAGTCATTATGATCTGTAAGGTATACAAAAATAGCCCCACGGATTTAAAGATGATTTTCGCAAATTGGTTCCTTTTTCTGCGATTATCAGTGAAATCTGCAGGAAATAACCCAATGGCTATTCTAATAATAACGTATCATCATCTTCATCTGTTAAACTCAACTGCACACTATCACTGCCTGCAATCCCTTCAATAGAACCGCGGATATGGGTAGCATTTAACAATACTTTTTCCAATTGCTTTTCGCGTGCTTTCCATAAACGCTCCATGGCATCACGCTCGCGTTGTATGGATAATTTCATACTCATAAAACCTTCCCTAATGGCTTTCCATTGTTCAGAAAACTCTGCACCCATTAAATAGTCGTATAACATATGCATTTTTTCACCGCGGTTTTCCTGCGATTTTACTGCACCTGCTAAACGCAAAATACCTTCACGCAACACATAAGCCACAGCATTTACTTCTTCAAAGGAACAGATCCAAACCCCATCACGCTGCCCGAAACAGTTCATCCCTTTTGGATAACACTGACTCACGATTACTGCAACATCAATGCCCATGCTGCGCATATCTTTCTTTAATTTTTCGATCCAGTCGCCGCCAAAATCTTTGGTACGCTTGCTTTCATAAATAATCTTACCGCATTCCTGTCCAAATTGATTGCGCACTACCTGAACACAATCTGCCCCACGTACCCCTTTACCTACTTCTTCAATCAAATCAAAAGGATAATTGGTCCGGAGCAATTCTTCCAGGATCAATTCCTGTACCTCCCCTTGCAATTGCATACTACCCTGTTCGGCTTTGCGTTTCATTTCTTCGGCCAATTTTTTCTGGTCGTCGAGCTGTTTTTCCAATTCCTTTAAGCGCAGTTGATGCTCTGTATCTTTAATGCTATTTTTTTCTGCCTCCTGTTTACGGATCTGTTCTACCAGCTCATTACGCTGCTCTTGCAATTTGCGTTGAAAAGCAAGTTCCATTTCTTCTTCCTTTACCTTCAGGCTTTCCTCACGGCGTAAAAAATCCAGTTCTTTTTCGCGGGCAAGCCTAAGTTTTTCGGCATTCTCTTTCGCGTTGCCTTCCAGCATCTGCAGTTTGGTTTCAAAATCGGCCGAAATGCTTTTGCGCAGGTTTTCCTCTAAGTTATCCTTAAGCTTGGTTTTCTCTTCAGCCAGTTTAGCTTCAAATGCTTTCAACTGCTGCTGTTTTTCTGACTCAAAAACCTGCAGTTTACGTTGATACTCTTCATCTTTCTGCCTTGCATAAGCAGCCGCTTTCTCACGTAACTCTTTCTTATAATCTTCGGCCATGGCTTCTTCCATCGGAAAAACATGGGCACAGTTTGGGCATTTTATTTCGGTAGGCATAAATTATTTTTTACCGCAGCGAACACTGCAGATTACAAAGATATTAAAGCTTTATGATTGTATAAAGGAGTTTTGCACTATCGTTACCTAAAGCACTTTTGATCTGATTTCATGACCAGCAGCCAGGATTTTACTTACCGGGCATTTTGATGCGATTTCTTCCAGTCTGATTTTCTGTTCTTCGGTAAGTACCCCCGTACAGGTAATCTCTTCCAGGAATATTGTTTCGCCATTTTCGGCATCAATGTTTACTTCCACTTCAATTTTATCGATAGGCCATCCCTTTCTATCCACATACATCCTTAAAGTAATGGCCACACAGGATGCCAAAGAGGCCATTAATAATCCTTTTGGTGCAAATCCTTTATGCGTTCCACCCAACTCTAAAGGCTCATCTACTATAATATCATGAGAACCATTTGTGACCGAACAGGCATAATGTTCTTTATTTATTGTTGCTTTAACCATTATAAATTCGTTTTAGTAGCCCAAATATTGCGCTTTAACTTTAAACTTAGGTAAAAGTCTGGTCTTTTTTTTGAAATAATCGTGAACCTGGGGAGCATTATCCAAAACCTATGGTTATTGTTTTCAAAATCAAAAAACATCAAACATTATTAAAAGCAAATTGTTCAACTTTAAAACCACATAATCATGAAATACAGAAAGTTAATTGGAAAATATTTAAAGCATAAACCGGATAACAGTGCAAAGGTGGCACTTGCTTTAGTAGCTGGTTTGGCGGTGGGCGCAGTAATCAGTATTTTATTCGCCCCGGATAGCGGAGCGGGTACCCGTGGAAAAATTGCAGGTGGGGCCAGAAATCTTCGTTATGGTTTTCAAGACAAATATAACCTGTTAAAAGAAAAAGTATTTGGTGTAGAGGCCATTGAAGAAGACATTGTTCAACATGAAGTTCCTCATTTCAAACATAAAGTTACCAAGAAACGCAAATCGGATGTACAGGAAATTTTAGAAAATGCACACGAAAACGGTCAGGTACAGGAAGGACAAGGGTAAAGAATATAAGAAATGGCTTTTCTTATAAGAGAATTTAATACCGGTCAAACCACTTTAGCGTTTAAACAATTTCTTAGTTTTACAGGATAATAGCGAAACATGTTTTTTATCCTCTCCAAGATTTTGCTTTTCCTTATTAAGCCCATAGTGTGGATTTTTGTGCTTTTAATTTTTGCAGTTACATCAAAACAAGCCAAACTAAGAAAAAGATATACAATCTGTGCCTTATCTATTTTCTTCGTTTTCTCCAATGGTTTCATTGTTGGCAAAATTGTAAACGGCTATGAGGCGGGTTATCCCAAATTGCAGCACTATGATGTAGGCATTGTACTTGGAGGTTTTTCCGGGCTGAATAAACGCAATAACGAAATTGCTTTTAATGGCGCGGGCGACAGGTTATTTCAGGCCATTGCCCTGTATAAAAAGGGTAATATTAAACAAATCTTATTGAGCAGTGGAAGTGCAAACCTGATTGATAAAAAAGTAAAAGAAGCCGATTTGGCCTTAAAATATTTAAAATTAATCGGCATTCCGGATTCTGCCATACTGATTGAGAACCAAAGCAGAAACACTATCGAGAATGCCAGGTACAGTCTGGCACTCATCGAAAAAAAGAATCCCAAGGCCAAAATATTGGTCATTACCAGTGCATGGCACATACCCAGGACAAGGTTGATTTTTAATAAACTGGCCAGGCAAAAAATAGACTATTACCCCACTAATTTTTCTGGAAACACCGAATTTGTATTTAGTGATTTTTTTATTCCAAATGCCGGCTCGTTAGGGGCATGGGAAATGTTATTTAAAGAGTGGATCGGCCTAATTGTAGACCGGATCAGGAACTAAACGGCTAAATAACCGGTTCATATTAAACCTTCCGTACCAATAATAACCACACAAACAATCAATCTATTACACTGACAATATATATGGTGAATTATCGATACATGTAGTATTTTAAATTTTACAAGAAAGTATGTTTTGTATACGAATTTATATATCTTTATAACATAAAATCTATATATATAACATGCTCACAAAAGAAAAACAAACCCAAAAATTTTACTGGTTAAAGTACGAAATCAGCGCAATCCAATCATTAATCCAGAATTCACCTGGCGTTGACCAATTTGTATTTTGCTATTACTTTCCTGAAACAGATCAGCCGTCCAAACCTTTACAGCTTATTGCTTATGCATATATGGCAGCAAGTAACCAGTACAGCAGTTATTTTGATAAACTTGAGGTTTACAACAATAGCGCTTTGGATTTAAGCGGCTCCATCGTAATGAGTAACAATATCATTTCGCTTGCCGATATCCTGTTACTGATTAACACTCCAGATGTGAATGGCGACAAACCAGATTACCTGGTCTTCATCCCGAATGTTAACCGTGGACATGTTTTTTATGACGTAAAGCGCTTTAAAAGGATCGATACCGGAGATGTTGAATTAATTTTCGATAATAATACAGACCCTATTTTCACCAATCCTTCGCCTCCGGCAACCATAAGCGCTCATTAACATTCTGATCGCAGATGCTTAAAATATTCCAATATATTATTGATTGGTCTGAAGTATGGGCGTTATTGATCCCATTATCCGTATTATTTTTTAAAAAACAACCAGTACGCCTTAAACTGGTTGTTTTTTATGTATGGATAGCATTGATGATCAATCTTTCCATAGATCTCATCTGGAAATTCAGAAATATATTGCCTGTAGCCTATAATTCAAATAATTTCCTGTACAATGTGCATTCAATCGTTCGCTTTTATTTATTCAGTGCTTTTTTTATCCGTTTAGATCAGCCATTTTTAGTTAGCCTGAAGAGGGCTATTCCAATATTTTTCACCGTTTTCCTGGTCATTAATTTCACTTTTTTCGAAAACTTTTTTGATTACTGGGAATTGAGCAGCCGCTTACTCTCTACCGAGGCCATTCTTCTTTTGTTCTATGTTATTCAATATTATTTATTCAAAATAAATGAGAATGTGGCTACCAGGATTACCAACAGCGATTTTTGGATCATTACAGGTCTGGGTATTTTTGTGGCCCTGAATTTCTTTATATTCCTGTTATACAACGAGCTTACCATACATTTTAAAAAGATTGCTATCAGTTTGTGGAGCCTGCATAATATCTCTTATATTATTTTCAACTTATTTATCGCCAAAGGATTTTATGAATCAGGAAAATAATAAGTTCACGCTGATGTTAATGGCCGGTATTGCGGCCATGCTGATGTTATTTATAAGCATACTCCTTATTTTTATTTTTATGCAGCGTAAAAAGCTTCAATACAGGCTTAATCTGCAAGCTTTACAAAATGCCCAGAAAAATAAACTGATAGAAGCGGCTGTAAGAAGTGAAGAAATTGAGCGGCACCGCATAGCCGAAGAACTGCATGATGAAGTTGGGGCTATCCTCGGTTCATCAAGCCTACATTTTTATGGAATCAATATTGATGATTGTGACGAGATCAGCAAAGAAATGTACCAGAAAGGCAAAAGTTTGCTGGACGAAGGCATTCATAAAATCAGGGGCATTTCGCACAATCTCCATTCCAGCATTTTACAGGAACTTGGTTTAAAAGAAGCCATTTCGCATTTCTGCGGAAAAATTAGCCATAACAGCATTGTTAAAATCGACTTAAACTTAACCGGCGAACACTGTACAAAAGCAAGCCAGAAAAACATCAGTATCTACCGGATTATCCAGGAACTGATCCATAATATCATCAAACATGCCAAGGCTAACCATATCTATATACAATCGTATTATATTAATAATAACCTGGTTTTTACGATTTCACATAACGGAAATGGCCTTACACAGGTGCAATTTGAGGAGCTGCGCTTCATTAAAGACGGATTAGGACTGAAAAATATCGAGAACAGGATGATCCTGCTTAAAGCTGAACTCCAATTTTCACATCAGGCTGATCATTATCTTATCGAGATTAAAATACCTGTTGATTAAGATAGCTTATCATATTATGACGGCGACTCAGCTTAAACAAATAATACGAATAAGTAGTATTTTAATGCAACATATGTCTTTATTTTATTATAAAAGATTATTAATTTTAGACATAATTAAATAACGATGCCCAAAATACGGATAGCCATAGCAGATGATTATAGCATTTTCAGAGACGGACTAAAGGTTGGCTTTAACCGCGACAAAAATCTGGAAGTGATATTTGAGGCATCGGACGGGCAGGAACTTATGCAAAAACTCGAGGAACTGCCACCTGATGTGATTGTGATGGACATTAAAATGCCTCTAATGGATGGTATTGAAGCCATGAAGTTAATCCGGAAAAAATATTCCAATGACATTAAAATACTGGTTTTAACGATGTATGATGATGTTAAATTCATTATCCACCTGATGGAAAACGGCGCTAATGGCTACCTCCTAAAAAATACCGACCCAAAAGAAATCAGGAAAGCCATTTATTCGATATATGAAAGCGGCTACTATTTTAACGACATTGTAACCAAGGCACTCTTAAAAAAACTTACCTTTAAAGGTCCGATTAAACTATCGCTGAATCAGACTATAGAATTCTCTGAACGCGAATTGGATGTATTAAAGATGATCTGCGACGAGAAAACTGCCACAGAAATCGGCACTGAACTTTTTTTAAGTCCACGTTCGGTTGAAGGTATCAGGATGCGTATGATTGAAAAAACAGGTGTACGCAATACTGCCGGCTTGGTTATGTTCGCCATTAAAAATGGTGTAGTAGAATAATCCTTCTCCCCTCTTAACGAGTTCTGACACTGTTTATCGAGGTAATTTCGTGTGAATAAAACGCTACAAAAACGTTCTGGGTTTTGTATTTCGGTGTTTTAGCTTAAACATCGCAACTTTTTACCCTAGTAACTACGTAGAAATACTCTATTTTATGAATAGGTATTATCACGCTGTTATAAAAACATGGCTGTACCGACCTTTATGTTGTGCAAACGAAGCTTCAAAACCAGGCACACTAAACATTATTTTATTTACCTCAAAAAAAAAAACGAAATGGCAAAGTCAAGCTTAACCAAGGCAGAATTAGCAATTCTTGATGCCTTAATCGCCGACCTACAGAGCGATGAAATTGTTGAATCAAATTCAGCAGCCCCACTATTTATTACAGCAATTGCACGTACTGCGGTACAGGCAGTTAAAGTAACCGTAAAGGCTACACCAGTAGTTACCCAGGTAGTTCAAGCAATTGGTGCGGCCAGTTCTTTGAAAGAAGAAGAAATCAGCAGTCTTGCTAAAGAAGCCAACAATGGTTTATCTTTAGATAAACTGATCGAACTTCGCAAAAAATTCCATTAACAATTTAGGTAGGGCACGTATACGTGCCCTACTTTTTCTAACCTATTTGAAATTATGATACCGAAATTAGATCCTACAGTTATTTATGAAATCGTAGTAACTGTTTTTCTGGCCTGCTGGTTTATAGCAACCGTATTGTGCCAGTTCAGGGAAACCAAAATATCCTGGTTCATCAGGTATAAAATAGATCTTTTCAATCTCATCCCCTTATGGACATTTTTTGCTCCCCATCCCGGTAAGAGGGATTACCACTTATTGTTTAGAGATAAGGTAACAGAGACTGATTATAGCGAATGGCAGGAAATGGAAATTACCGAAGAACGCACTTTTTGGTCGTGGTTATGGAACCCTGAAAAACGGGATAAAAAAATATTATCAGATGTGGTGCAGAGCCTTGTATCCAGCATCCCCTCTTACCGGGAAAAAACAGGCAATCTTAATTTGCTCATGTTTTCTACCCCTTATATTATCGTATTACATGCGGTTAGTCAATACAAAAAAAGATCGCAGAACTGTTACCGGCAGTTTATGCTGGCCGAGTCATCAGGCTATCAAAAAGAAACCCAACCGGCATTAATCTTATTATCTGTTTTTCATCAAATATAAATTGGCCATGATTTTATTTAACGACATATCGCAAACTGTACTCCTCATACTCTGTGTAGGTTTGTTAATTTCGACCCTCGAGTACCTTAAAAAAGTAGAGATTTTTTCTCCAAACGGGCTGTTATCCTGGAATGTAATGCAGCTAAAATGGACCAAACAGGATCAAAAATCACTTTTAAGGCCTTTTTTTAAATTATTTAGTGCATCGGGGCTGACTGCCCTTTTCATCATCAGGTGTTTACTCATTGCCGGGTTGTTCTTTTTCCCGCTACAGAGCACAACAGGCTGGGTATTAATCAGTTTGTTGGGCACAAGTTTACTGGTGGCATCATTGGCGACCTACTACGGCAGCGATGGTTCTGACCAAATGAGTATGTTAATTATCATTACTTTGATTTTGTGCAACTTACCTGTTTTGTCTAGCAGCAAATTAAGAGACATTGGATTATGGTTCATCGCCCTGCAGGCCTGTCTGTCTTATACCGTTGCAGGTATTGCCAAGCTGGTATCTTCAGAGTGGCGCTCAGGAACCGCTATAAAAGATGTCTTCTCTACTAAAACCTATGGATCTAAAAAAGCTACACTCTTTTTAAAGAAATATCCTGTAGCAAACCGTTTTTTATGCTGGAATGTAATCATTATGGAAAGTATATTCCCATTGTGTTTGTTCTTACCCTGGGAGTTTGCTCTTATTTTCCTGATCTGGGGATTTGTATTTCATTTTTTTACCGCGGTAATTATGGGACTGAACTCATTCTTCTGGGCTTTTATGGCTACTTATCCGGCAATTTATTTTGTTAACCATCAAATGTCATGGCATCTTTTTTAAACAGGCAGAAAGATATTATTCTTTTTGATGGCGTCTGCAATTTTTGCAACCGTTATATCAATTATATTATTGTATACGACCGGGCAAACAAATTTAGTTTCGCTCCATTGCAAAGCAGGGCAGCATCAGAATTAGCCCAGCAACACCAGGTTAATTTTAACGAACTCAATAGTATTGTATTAATAAGTGGCGATAAACTTTTAACCCAATCGGAGGCCGTGTTATACATCCTTAAAAACCTGGGCACCTGGTGGTCGCCATTAATTAATCTGGGTTATCTTATACCTGGTTGCATAAGAAACCGCTTGTATAAAATATTTGCCAATAACCGGTATGCTTTATTGGGGCAAACAAACAGCTGCATGCTGCCAACAGAAGAGGTTAGAAGTAAATTTTTAATTTAAAAGCGATCGATTTAGTAATTGCAGAATATCGTATTGGTGTTCTGCAAACCAACTTATTAAGATAAATTTAAAGATTATGCTTCAATTGCTTTCCAAAGCATATCTTTTAGCTCTAAAATATTTTTTTCTGCTACCGATGAAATAAATATCGATGGGATATCTGGCAGATCCTGCTTCATTTCTTCCATCAGTTCTTCATCTAACATATCTGACTTGGTAATGGCTAAAACATGGGGTTTCTGCATTAATTCAGGATTATAAGATTCCAGCTCACTTTTAAGAATTTCGTATTCTTCTTTAATTGAGCGGCTTGTATCAGCCGGAACCATAAATAGCAGCACAGAATTACGCTCTATATGACGTAAGAAACGGTATCCTAAGCCTTTACCTTGTGATGCGCCTTCAATGATTCCTGGAATATCGGCCATCACAAAAGATTTTCCGCCCCTGTAACTTACAATTCCCAGGTTTGGAACAATGGTTGTAAAAGGGTAATCGGCAATTTCTGGCTTAGCAGCAGAAACTACAGAAAGTAAAGTGGATTTTCCTGCGTTCGGGAAACCAACCAAACCAACATCGGCTAAAACTTTTAATTCTAAAATGTTCCAAACCTCTTGTCCCTGCTCACCCGGTTGTGCAAAACGGGGTGTTTGCTGCACAGAGTTTTTAAAATGTGCATTACCCAAACCACCGCGACCACCAGGGGTTAATATTTTAGTTTCGCCATCTTTGGTAATTTCGAAAAGTACTTCTCCTGTTTCAGCATTTTTGGCTATGGTGCCCAAAGGAACCTCCAATATTTCGTCTTTACCCTGTTTGCCCGATTTATGCGAACTGCCACCTGCACCACCATCTTCTGCGATGATGTGTTTGCGGTATTTAAGGTGCAATAAGGTCCAGATGTGAATACTGCCTTTAACGATAATGTGGCCACCACGACCACCATCGCCGCCATCAGGGCCACCCATAGAGGTTAAAACATCACGGTGTAAATGTGCTGAGCCTGCCCCGCCCTTACCAGAACGGCAACAGATTTTTACATAATCTACGAAATTAGAACCCTGCGACATATTTTAATATTGAAATGTTAATACTGGAATGTTAAAACAACAATTCCTTTAAAATTAAAGAGTTATAACGTTTTTAACATTATAACTCTTTGTATGTTTTTGAAATAATCCGGATAATAAAATTAACCCCGATTCAATTTTCTTAATAGTAACTGCTTGAACTTTATACTTTATATTGATCGATTACAGCACAAAGATTATTGTACACGGTTTCAATATCACCGATTCCATTTACCTTGTTCAATTTACCTTGCTCCTCGTAGTAAGGTAATACATGGATGGTTTTATCAAAGTATTCTGAAATGCGTTTTTTTAATTTTTCAGCATCATCATCAGGTCTGCCACTTATTTTGTGCCGTTCGGCAATTCGCTTGGTTAGCTCGTCCTGATCAACATCCAGTGCAATTACACCTGCAACTTTACTGCCTTTACGCGCTAAAAACAAATCAAGCTCAACCGCTTGTGGTACGGTACGTGGAAATCCGTCAAACACAAATCCTTTTGCATCAGGATTTTTATCTACCTCTTCTTCAAGCATGGCAATTGTAATCGCATCCGGAACCAATTCCCCATCAGCCAACAATTGGCTTACTTTTTTTCCTAATTCGGTTTCTCCTTTAACGTGTGCTCTAAAAAGATCGCCTGTTGAAACGTGTACCAACTGATATTTTTCAATCAGTTTTTCAGATTGGGTGCCTTTACCCGCCCCCGGAGGGCCAAAGAGAACTAAATTAAGCATTCAAGTTGTTTAGGTTGTCTTCAAAAAATTAAAAAGCCTTATTCCTATGGCTCTATCCAAATAAAAATGCAAAACACTGTATTATAGGTCAAGACATTGTTCACTTTTCAAGGCTGCAAATATATAATTATTAATTTAGATGCCATTTATAATTGACAATTTATTTAAAAAAGCGCTATTTTAATGACATTTATCTTCTTCTAAAAAGAATCTTGTGCGATTTTCATATTTGACAGAATATTCTTCAAATACCAACTGCTTTAACCAAACAATACTCTTGAATTTTAAAAAGCAATAAACAATCCTGCAGGCTGACGGGAAACTAAAAAAACTATCCGCCAAGCAGGGAGGGTTAAGAAATAACAGTAATAAGAAATAAGTATTATTTACATCTTTAAAGTATGGCCCAGTAAAGCCGTATTTTGGCCTAGTACAACTTGTTTATGATGCAACCTCTTTATCGTGCACCCCTAGGGTAAACAGTTGAACAATTAATTCAGATAGACCGCTAAAAAAAATACCACCCTCCCTTTGAAGCGCATAATAGATAACAGGCTAAGACCGACAGTACTTAGGTTGACCTTCATACTAGTCAGCTGGCCAAAAAACTAAACCTGCCAAATTAGGGATTTGGTATAAAAACTCTGGGATTTGGTATAAAAACGCAGTTTAGTACTGTTTCAACAGCTTTCTTTGGTTTCATGAAAGCGAAAACAGTACAGCATCAGTGGTTATTGGAGCGAAAAAAGATTTCTACCAAACCGCACATAGAAAGGGAAACTTTTCCCTCCATGGAGCATGGTACTCTGGCCTGTCTTTCCCATTTTATTTTATGCTACAGGCCTTCCATGCAAATAGCTGAATGGCGGCAATACCCATCTTACACCATTCAGGACGAGGAGATTCGCGCGAAGGTCTGTCTAGTTGACCTGCACGACACAGGGGTTTACAAATTTGGGCAGCATACAACGGAAACTGACCATGGTAAGGCCATTTTCAACGAGGAGTCCTGGCTGGTCCTCTCCTTTACAAAGGATAAGCACCCGCGTGAACTAAACAACGAGAAAAATGCCCAACTGTTTAATTCATTTGATGAGGTATTCCTCTTTGATTTTTCCCATTCCATAATCCATCCCATCAAATAATAATGAAAACAGGTAAAAGCATTGTGTTTTCAATCATCATTTTGATCCCTTCAAAATCGGCTACTGCGCAAACAGGGGATAGTACTTCCAAAACCTGTAAGAACATCTGATACCATGCATACAAGACATTCATTACTTTTATTAGCCTGTTTTCCGCTTGGTTTATCCGCTCAGGTGCCATCGTCACTAAAAGCATGCATGGATTACGGACTAAAGCATAACCGAAACAGGACGATCTACACGAACGAAAAAAAAATTGCCGATGCAAAAGCCAGGGAAATGCTTGCTGCATACTTACCCAGTATCGGAATAAACAGTAGCCTGGATAACAATTTAAAGGTTCAGCAGACGGTTATTCCAGGGGGGATTTTCGGCCCCAATGATATTCGGGTTGCCTTTACTAAAAAAATAAACACCAACCACACAGCCAGGATTGACCAGACGGTTTATGACCAGTCTTTACTGATAGGTTTGAAGGCAAATAGTTATAATGCACAACAGGCTACCTTAAATGAAAGGCAGAGTGAAGAAACCATCATCTACAATATAGGAAATGCCTATGCCCAGGTTTTCGTTTATCGTGAACAGCTACACCTATTGGGAGAGAATCTTCAGGCTTATCAACAACAGCAGGGAATCAATGCTTTGAAGGTTAAAAAGGGTGTGCTCCTGCAAAAGGATCTTGACAGGATAAGCGTTGATTATAACAATACTTTTGCCCAATTAAAGGTAGCAGAAAGCAATCTTATTCTCTGCGAAAATCAGTTGAAATTTGAAATGGGATATCCGCTTGACCAGCCGCTGGCACTGGACAGTATATCGGCCGAAAAGTTATTCGTCCAGGTATCCCAGCATCCGGTAGAGTCCGGGCATTTAAGCCTGGATAACCGGATTGATTTTCAGCTTTCAAAGATCAATGCAAAACTGTTGGAAATTGATCAGAAAAGGATTAAGGCTACCGCGATGCCAAAACTCACAGCTTATGCACAATATGGTGCAATTGGCTTTGGTGACCATCCAGGGTCTGCATTTTCTACACTCACTCCTTACTCGTCCGTAGGGCTGAAACTCAGCATTCCTTTTTTTGATTTCTTTAAGCGTAGTGCCCAGTATAACCAGGCAAAGTACAAAAGTTTAAATGCACAGGAAGAGGTAAAGATAAATGAGGATAAGTTTAAGATTGAATACCTGAATGCACACACAAAGGTAATCAGAGAGCAAAGCAATCTGGAAAACAACCGACGTAATATTGGGTTGGCCCAGGCCGTGTTTAATACTACTGATTTGCAGCTACGAAAGGGCACTACGAATATCACCGAATGGCTGAATGCACAAAATGCATTAAAAGAATCACAAAACAATTACCTCAACTCCCTGTACGCCTATTTTCAGGCCAGGATGGAAATCGAAAAAGCCGCCGGCAGCTTAAAAACATTTTATAATGATTTATAATATCTATATATGAAGAAAAAATATGTTATCATCATCATACTGTTTGCATTAGTGATTTTGATGGTTTTTAAGCTATCCTCCAATAAAAAAATCATTAATGAAAAAAACAGGGCCCAGAGCGCTCAGAATATCCGGATTCCGGTTAAAACCGCTACAGTAATCCATAAGCAAATCGAAACGGGTATCGTCAAAACCGGAAATCTCATCCCCTATAAGCAAGCCAAAGTATTGGCAGGTGCAAGTGGTACCTTATCGGCTGTAAATTTTAATCTTGGCGATATGGTCGCCGAAGGTCAGTTGCTTGCATTGGCAGATACCAGGGTGCAACAGCTGGAATTGGAAAAAGCGCAAAGCATTGCCTCAAAATTACATGCCGACCTTGATACTTATACTGAACTTCTTCAAGGTCAGGCGGCCACACAGGAACAGGTAAATAACCTGAAACAGGATTATACAAGCGCCCTGAACCAGGTTGCGCAGGCAAAAAAAAATATGAGCAATGCGAAAATTAAGGCTCCTATCAGCGGTATGATTGCTTCCAAAATTGTTGAGCAGGGCATGTTTATAAATGCCGGCGCAGAGGTTGCAACGATTGTAAACCTGGCTAAAATTAATGTGCAGGTAAACCTAAGCGAAGCCGAAGCCTATCAGGTCCGCAAGGGCCAACAGGTCAGGGTTAACACCGATATTTACCCCAACGAAGCATTCGTGGGCAGGGTGAGCTTTATCAGCCCTCAGGCAGACCAGGCAAATAATTTTTTGACCGAAATCCAGGTCGACAATAACTCCAGGCTGTCACTTCGTGCCGGAACCTTTGTCTATGTAAATTTTCCAAGTAAGAATACCGCTCCGGTATTGGTCATTCCGCGTGAAGCCATCACTCAGAGTGTCCAGAAACCGGCTGTATACCTAGTGGATCACGGTGTAGCAAAACTACGGACCATCCGGGTCGGACAGGAAACGGGTGGGTTCATTGCAGTTCTATCAGGCCTTAAAGCTGGCGAACAGGTAGTTAGCTCTGGTCAGATTAACCTGAAAGACGGTAGCCTAGTCAGCACCCCTAAATAATATAAGCGCCATTTTTAAGGTTCAAAACTACGCGCTAAGCCAAGCCACTGTTTAAAGTCTGTTTTATAACAAACGATAAAGTATACAAAAAATTAAACTTTTCAAAAATGTCTATAGCGGAAATTGCCATCAAGCGGCCCTTGCTCATCATCGTCATATTTACTGTCTTACTCCTTTTTGGAGGTTTGAGCTATTTTAAGCTGAGCTATAAACTTTTACCTAATGTAGAGGTGCCAACAGTATCGGTAAGTACAATTTATCCTGGTGCCTCTGCTGCTGAGGTGGAAAGTGCTGTCACCAAAAAACTGGAAGATGCTTTTGCTTCGGTAGAAGGCCTTGAAAAGATCAGCGCCACTTCTCAGCAAGGGGTCTCTCAGATCACTATACAACTGAAAAGCGGCACGGATGTAAATCAGGCAGATCGCAATATACAACGAAAAGCAGACCAGGCACAGAATGATCTGCCCATAGATATCGATCGGCCGAAAGTCAATAAAATAAACCTCGAGGAAACTCCAGTGATCAGGGCGGGCGTGACCGCAAATTTATCAGCCAGGGAATTATATGACATTGTAGATAGGGAGATCCGCCCTATCCTACAAAATGTTACTGGTGTAGGGCAGGTCAATATAATTGGGGGAGAAGAACGCCAGATACAGGTAAATATCAGTCATAACAAACTAAAAGCCTATGGCCTAAACATTACCCAGGTTAGCGACGCCATTGCAAATGCAAATCGTTCTTTTCCTGCAGGGCTCATCGAGACACAGAACGAGGAAGTAGCCATACAATTCGACGCCAATATAGCCTCACTCGAACAACTCGCCAAAACTGTGATCAAGCAGCAGGCAGGCATGGGACCGGTTTATTTGGAAGACCTTGGTGAAATAGTAGATGCCAATGTTAAAGAAACAGCGGTTAATCACATAAACGGCTTACCCTCTATCGGTATACAGGTAATTAAACAGACCGATGCCAACGCAGTAGATGTAAGCAAAGGCATCAAAACGATGTTTAACAGGCTGGAAAAACAATACAAACCTCAGGGAATACGTTTTATTGTATCGAGCGACCAATCTACCTATACACTCAAGTCAGCAAATGCTGTTATGGAAGACCTAGCTTTGGCTGTGATTATCGTTGGCCTGGTAATGCTTGCTTTTTTACATAGTTTCCGCAGTTCGATGTTTGTTATGGTGGCCCTCCCCTGCTCCATTATCCCAACATTTATTGTGATGTACCTGATGGGTTTTTCTTTGAATTTGATGACATTGATGGCCATGTCGCTGGTTGTTGGAATTCTGGTAGACGATTCGATCGTGGTACTGGAAAATATTTACCGGCACATGGAAATGGGTACTGAGCGTCGGAAAGCAGCGCTTGACGGGCGCAATGAAATCGGTTTTACAGCAATCGCCATCACGCTGGTAGATGTAGTGGTCTTTTTACCTCTTGCCCTCACCGGTGGAATGATCGGGGCCATTCTTAGAGAGTTTTCGGTCGTTGTTATCGTATCTACCCTCATGAGTTTATTCGTATCCTTTACAGTCACTCCCATGTTATCCAGCAGGTTCGGAAAACTCGAACACCTGGGCAAAAAAAATTGGTGGGACCGTGTCAATGCTGCATTTGAAAATCTTCTTGAGGATATAAAGGCTGGTTACGGGCATTTTTTGAAGATCATCCTGCAAAAAAAAAGATGGCTCTTATCTGGAGTTCTGTTATTAATTTTAGGGTCTTTTATGCTAATCGGCAAGGGTTTTATTGGTGCTTCGTTCATTCCTTCGGGTGATCAGGGTGAACTTCTGATCAACTTGGAACTTGAGCCTTCTGCATCCATTTATCAAACCAACATGATTACGCAACAGGCAGAAAAGATTATCATGTCACAGCCTGAAGTACACCACGTATTTTCAAGCATAGGGTTTGTGAGTGGAGGAGTTGTGGGATCGAATAACAATACAAATCGCGCTGAGATAACGATAAATTTAAAAGATAAAAAATATAGAAACTATACTGCTGATGAATTTGGGATAAGAATTCAACAAAAGCTTAGCGCACAGATTCCTGGCGTAAGAGTAACCTCATCAGCCAAATCAATCACAGGTAATGCCAGTTCCATACCTATCCAAATTGCGATAAAGGGTATAGACCGGACAATGGTAAGGAAATTGGCCGAGCAATACCGCAGCCTGGTGGCCAGTGTGCCAGGTACGCAATTTGTTCAACTTTCAGTAAAAGATCAAATCACCCAGGTTGAGATCCATTTGAACCGGGAAAAGATGTCTCGCTTAGGACTTAATGCTACACAGGTAGGACTGTCACTTCAAAATGCGTTTAGCGGCAATAACAAGAGTAAGTTTAAGGAGCAGGGCAATGAGCACGAGATCCTGGTAAGCCTGGATCGGTTTGACCGCTCGGCAATGAAAGATGTAGGGAGGCTTTCCTTTACAAATTCCAATGGCCAAAGCTTTAGCCTGTCACAATTTGCTCAGATTAACCAAGGCCTGGGCGAAAGTATCCTCCAGCGTATTGACCGGATGGGCTCTATCACCGTCAATGCAAATGTTTCCGGAAGGCCGACCGGCACTGTTTCCAGTGATATAAAAGCAAAGGCAGGCGCACTTAAATTACCCCCGGGAATTACTGTTGAATATCTCGGCGATGTTAAAAATCAGGGAGATGCCTTCGCCAGTCTTGGCCTGGCCCTGGTTATCGGAATCCTGTTGGTTTACCTGATTATGGTTGCACTTTACGAAAGTGCGGTCTATCCATTTGTAGTATTATTTTCCATTCCTGTTGCATTGGTAGGTGCGCTGCTGGCACTAGCCCTTACCATGGAAACCCTGAATATTTTCTCTATTATAGGTATGATTATGTTGCTTGGATTGGTTTCCAAAAATGCGATCCTGATTGTCGATTTCACGAATCAGCTTAGAGCGGAAAAGCATCTTGAGGTAAAAACTGCGCTGATTGAAGCGGGAAAAGAACGTTTGAGACCAATATTGATGACTACGCTGGCCATGATTTTAGGCATGCTTCCAATTGCCATTGCGAGCGGAGCAGGTTCTGAGATCAAAAACGGGATGGCATGGGTAATCATTGGCGGCCTGACCAGCTCTATGGTGCTGACCTTATTTGTAGTGCCAGCCATGTACCTCATTATCGAACAGTTAAGATTGAAATTCCAAAAGAAGCGACTTAACTAAAATACAGAAAATATAGCTCTTCATTCTGCACATTCCCACTGTCTCAATAGCTCCTTTTCAATCAATTTCTGCTACTTTCAAAAATATGAGCGAGGACGAACCATTTTGCCTAACCATAGTAGCCACTTTTTGGTTCATCCTCACTTATAGGTTTATTTTAAACTATTGTTTTTTGAGATAAGTTTTATTGCCGTTCTTGTTAATGTAATATTTTCCGCCGCGGGGACCTGTCATTACCTGCTCTCCATTCGGGCCAGATAGTGTTCTGTCTACCGTAGGTGTATAATTCTTTGTAGTGGCTGAATTTTCAGCCTGTACTACCGGGGCTGCTTTTTCTTTGGCTGCGCTGTAACGCTTATCTGGTGTACCATCTTTCTTAAGTTTTACACCATCAGCATTTGGAACTGGCACCGCTTTGCTTGTAGCAGCAGGAGCTGCTTCTGTTTTAGAAGTATAACGTTTATCAGGTGTGCCATCTTTTTTTAACCTCACCCCATCAGCATTTGAACTTGGCGCAGTTTTACTTGCAGCAGCAGGGGCCGCTTCTGTTTTAGAAGTATAACGTTTATCAGGTGTACCGTCTTTTTTTAACCTCACTCCACTCGCGTTTGGACTTGGTGCAGCTTTACTTGCAGCAGCAGGGGCCGCTTCTGTTTTAGAGGCATAACGTTTATCAGGTGTGCCATCTTTTTTTAACCTTACTCCACTCGCGTTTGGACTTGGTGCAGCCTTGCTTGTAGCAGCAGGGGCTGTTTCTGTTTTGGAAGCATAACGTTTATCGGGCGTGCCGTCTTTTTTTAGTTTAACGCCACTGGTTGATTCCGTTTCTTTTTTAGCATTCGCTTTAGTTCCCTTTTTAGCTTTTGCTGAGCCTGATTGCGCAGGTATAGTAGTTTGAGCAAAACTCAGGTTTATATAAAAAACCATAATGACTACCAGTGAAAATAATTTTCTCATAACTTTTTGTTTTATATTAATGGTATGTTAATTTTCATCTCAAGCCCATATCACGATATCAGTGATACAATTTACCAAATTTTCTTTACCATGGCAATAAAATCAAGAATATATTAATGCAACTAATCTTTATATCGTTGACAGCCCTAGGTGTATCGCTCTGCCATAACTTTCCAAACACAATAAAACCAGTGTAAAGAAAGCCCATACCAGGTTTGGTATTAAGCTATAGCTGAAGAGCCACATCAAGGTCCATAAATAATATATTCGAAATCAGGAATTATTAATCTGGCATTCGGCTCAAGCATTTACTGCGAAATGGTATCTATCGAGCACTAACAACCCAGAGTTAAAAACTATTAATTACCTAATTATGAGGTAATTACATTTGTTTAAATAAACAAAAAAAGGGAAGATTTTTCAATCTTCCCTTTAGTGCACTCGTAGGGATTCGAACCCCAAACCTTCTCATCCGTAGTGAGATGCTCTATCCAGTTGAGCTACGAATGCGTTTCCGTATCGTTAAAGGACTGCAAAGGTATAATTTGATATTTTAATTTCCAATTAAATTTTAAAAAAATCTCAAAATAATTCTTTACAAATTATGTTTTATGCGCTTAATGTATCATTAATTGCTTTGAAATCAGGCAGATCTTTTGCGTTTTCCAAAACTTCAGCGTAAGCAATTTTTCCCTCTTCGTCGATTACAAAAGCAGCCCTTTTAGAAACACCTTTCAATCCGAAAACAAATTCGTCGTAAAAAGCACCATAAGCTGCTGATACTTCTTTATTAAAATCAGATAACAATGGGAACTGGTAGTTTTGTACTTCTTTAAATTTACCTAACGAAAAAGGAGAATCTACAGAAATACCGATAACCTGTGCATTAATTCCTTCATAGTAGCTAAAATTATCCCTCATGGTACATAACTGCTCGGTACATGTTCCGGTAAAAGCCATCGGAAAAAAGTGGATAATAACTTTTTTGCCCTTAAAACCAGATAGGGAAACTTCTGTTAATTCAGAACTGTATAATTTAAAATCAGGAGCGGTATCGCCAACTTGTAATGCCATTTGTGTTTTTTTTATAAGTTAAATATATTTAATTGCTTTAATTAATTTACTGCATCATCTGCCTAATGAACCAGTAATAAATGAACTAATTTGCTTTATTCATTTGCTGGTCCAAAACTAACAATCCTTCTTCAAAAGAATGCGGATTGTATCCTAAATCTTTAATTGCCTTATCCAGCACAAATCCCGTTTTAACAGGCCGCTTAGCGGGCTGATTTAAGCTTGCAGAACTCACTTCATTAATAAACGAATCATCCAGCTTCCAATATTCGGCAACTTTTCTCACTAAATCGGCAATACTCATGTAATCTTTACCCGATATATGATAAATTCCCCTGGCATCTTTCTCAACAGCCAGCAGGCAGGCCTCGGCCAGGTCTTCGGCCAGGGTTGGCATGCGCCATTGGTCGTTCACCACATTTATAGGTGATGCTTTTTCTAAAGCCCCCTTGGCCCACAGCACAATATTGCTCCGGCTCATGTCATTACTGATACCATATACCAATATTGTTCTTAAAATAGCATAATTTGCTTTTGAATTTTTGATCAGCTCCTCGGCCAATACCTTCGATTTGCCATAATAACTAACCGGATTTACAGCATCATCTTCGCCATAAGGCCCGTCTTGGCCATCAAAAACAAAATCAGTGCTCAAATGAATCAACCGGATATTCTTTTCTTCACATATTGCTAACAGTGTTCGAACAGCATTTACATTTAACTGCAGACAGTGCTCCTTATTCATTTCACAGGTATCTACGTTCGTCATCGCTGCAGTATGTATAAGTGCATCAGGTTTGTATTTTTCAATAACTCTCCTTACCTGTTCAGCATCCAGTATATCCATTTCTTCATATACATATCCATTTTTAACAGGATACCGGTTTACTCCTTTAGATGTAGCAATCAGGTTTACACGCCCCTCATTTAAAACTTTTTCGGTTATTTTCTGTCCCAAAAGGCCATTGCTGCCTGTTGTTAAAATGGTTTTCATACTGCTGATATAAGCCCCTAAATTACCTCTTAAAACCTCATTAAAAAATTTTATAATATATATTTAAAATTCAGTAAGAATAACTTAACTTTGCCAACCGAATTGGAGCCCCTGTAAACAGCTTTAATTCATTGACTGTAATAAATTTACTCACAACAGATATGCCTAACTTAGGAAAAATAGCACAAATTATCGGCCCTGTGGTTGACGTTAGCTTTGCTGATGATGCCCATCTACCTAAAATTTTTGATGCGTTAGAGATAACGAAAGAAAATGGACAAAAAATTGTTTTAGAAGTTCAACAGCACTTAGGTGAAGACCGTGTACGTGCTATTTCGATGGACTCTACGGACGGTTTAGTTCGTGGTATGAAAGTAGTTGATACTGGCGCTGCGATTAAAATGCCAGTTGGCGACCAGATTAAAGGTCGTTTATTTAATGTAGTTGGAGAAGCGATTGATGGTATCAACACAGTTGATAAAACAGATGGCCGCCCTATCCACGCAACCCCTCCTAAGTTTGAAGATTTATCTACCGAAACTGAGGTGCTTTTTACAGGTATCAAAGTAATCGATTTATTAGAGCCTTATGCTAAAGGTGGTAAAATCGGTTTGTTTGGTGGTGCTGGTGTAGGTAAAACGGTATTGATCATGGAGTTGGTAAACAACATCGCTAAAGCTTATGCTGGTTTATCAGTATTTGCTGGTGTTGGTGAGCGTACCCGTGAGGGTAACGATTTACTTCGTGAGTTTATCGAATCAGGTGTAATCAACTATGGCGACGAGTTCTTGCATTCTATGGAAAAAGGTGGATGGGATTTGAACGCTGTTGATACCGAAAAATTAAAAGAATCTAAAGCAACATTGGTTTTCGGTCAGATGAACGAGCCTCCTGGTGCACGTGCACGTGTGGCATTATCAGGATTAACTGTTGCTGAATATTTCCGTGATGGTGATGGCGAAGGTGCAGGAAAAGATATCCTTTTCTTCGTTGATAACATCTTCCGTTTTACCCAGGCAGGTTCTGAGGTATCGGCACTATTGGGCCGTATGCCATCAGCAGTAGGTTACCAACCAACATTGGCAACTGAGATGGGTTTAATGCAGGAACGTATTACATCAACAAAACGTGGTTCAATTACATCAGTACAAGCAGTATATGTACCTGCGGATGATTTAACTGACCCTGCTCCGGCAACAACATTTGCCCACTTAGATGCTACTACAGTACTTTCACGTAAAATTGCTGAGTTAGGTATTTACCCTGCAGTAGATCCATTGGATTCTACTTCGCGTATCCTTTCTCCTGCCGTTTTAGGTGACGAGCATTATAATACTGCACAACGCGTTAAAGAAACTTTACAACGTTATAAAGAATTACAGGATATCATTGCGATCTTGGGTATGGACGAATTATCTGAAGAAGATAAATTGGTTGTATCAAGAGCACGTCGTGTTCAACGTTTCTTATCTCAACCTTTCCACGTAGCTGAGCAATTTACAGGCTTAAAAGGTGTATTGGTAGACATTAAAGATACCATCAAAGGATTTAACATGATTATGGATGGTGAAGTTGATGAGTACCCTGAAGCTGCATTTAACTTAGTTGGTAGCATTGAAGATGCGATCGAAAAAGGTAAAAAATTATTAGCAGAAGCGAACTAAGAGAGACGTGAGGCACTAGATATGAGATATGAGAGGGACTTTGTCTCAAATCTTGTATCTCAAATCTCAAATCTATTCAAAATGAATTTAGAAATATTAACTCCAGATAAAAAAGTTTTCGAAGGTGAAGTAACTGCGGTTACGGTTCCTGGTACTTTAGGTTCTTTTCAGATTTTAAAAGACCACGCCCCTATCATCTCTACTTTAGAAGATGGAGAAGTTATTATAAAAGCAAACAAAACCGACGAGCAGCGCTTTTTTATCAAAGGCGGTGTAGTTGAAGCTATCCATAACAAAGTTGTGGTTTTAGCCGAAGGTATCGCTTAATCTAATTATTCGTCATGCTGAATGACGAAACAAAAAGCCTCCCGATTTAAAAATCCGGAGGCTTTTTTATTTCTGCTCTTGCTTAACAAAACCACAAACCGCAGCGGTAAATGCTTCATTATTTTCATAATAGAGCATGTGCGAACCCGCCAACTGTACCACTTTCTGATCGGCAAACTTATATTTTTTGTAATAATCTGGTCCTACGGCGTGATCCTCGGCACCTGTTATGATTAAAGCCGGAGTTTTAATTTTACCCGTCAATAAAGCATAGTCTTTAAAATATTCAGGGTACCGCTGAACCTTGGTACTATCAACCAATGGCATAAAGAGGGTCATACCAAAATCAGATGTGCGGCTATAAGAATTTTCGATACTGTCCATTTTAATAATGGTATTTACATTATTGGCAATATATTTATATCCAAGATGTGCAGCACTCAACTTCTTTCTAACCAATGCTGCTCCATTAATTAGTTTTTTAAAATCCGCTTCATTTATAGTCGTATCGGTATTCAACAAGCGGTATCCGTATTCAATTTGTTCCCGAACCTGGTCTGGATTCATAAAATGGGCTATTGTATTCGCCATAATCAGCCCCGATAAATTCTCTGGATATTTTAATGCATAATTAATAGCCAGCACACCTCCAAATGAATGGCTTAGTAAATATATTTTCTCAACACCCAATTTTAAGCGCAACTCTTCTATATCCTGAACTACACGGTTTAAACTATAATTTTTGGCATTTTGAGAATGCCCCGATCCCCTTTGATCGAGGTAAATCATAGTGAGGCATTTCTCCAGCTCCGAACCTCCCATTTTTTCAAAGGAAAGAAAATCCTGACCGGGGCCGCCATGCAGATAAATACAAACCGGGCCTTTACCTGCAACCTTTATTGCCAATTTTATACTATCGGATGTGATAAAAGTTTGATTGCTCATTTCCAGGTGCACATTTCGGTCTGGCGAAGAACAAGCGGTAAATAGCATAGCTAAAACAATAAAAATGATACCTGTTATTTTCATAGGAATATTACTAATATCAATTTACATAACTATTTTCAATTAATAGCGAAAAGACTTATTATCAGCCTCCAACAGACTCAATATTACTTCCAAAAGTAACATCAAAATACCCTCCGAATTCTCAATTTCCCAAGGGCTTTCGCCCATTTTAGGCAGAATATTCAAAAATTTATAATGCAAGCATAATAAACATACCGTATACCGTTTTGATTTTTAGTCTACAGCTGTCGGCATTAAATAGCCATTTTAACACCATTCAAGAATATCATACCGAAAATCAACAAAAAATAAGAATTATATTCTGTTTTAACTTTTTTTTGATTTCTCTTGCATATTAATGAACCAAAAACTAAATTGGTTTTTATAAACTATAAGATAATCATGACGGTTCAGAACAACATACTTACAACAGCATTAGCTACAAATGTAGCAGGTAATGTTGTGCTCTTACCAGTCATTTTAATTAGCCTTCTACTTGCAGATATCCTGCTAGGGAAGAAGATGGACAGCTTTTAAATAAATTTATAAAACGAATATTTAAAGCGTCCTGACATAAACGGGACGCTTTTTTTTAAATAAGAACACAACAGTATTATGAAGCATCAATGATTAAAAAACCAAAATAACAAAACGAAATGCTTATTTAATCATTAACGCCCCTATCTGACTGAAAAACAACAAAATAAACAGATGAAATACTATAATTCTAATACGATTATTTACCTCGACGGAAAGTTTGAAAAGGCTGTAAATAGCAGCACTGACCTTTATGGGCAGTCGCTACATTACGGTTATGCTGCTTTTGAGGGTATTAGAGCCTATAAAACGCATAACGGTAACCGCATTTTCAAAGCTGCTGCCCATTTCGACCGCCTGGAGCGTTCCTGTCAGCTGGCAAATATTCCTTTCCCATGGGATAAACAGGAATTAATTGCGGCAACCTATAAACTACTTCAGTTGAACAAACTGAAAGATGCTTATATCCGTCCTTTGGTATTTTGCCATCCAAACATGAAGTTGAACGAACCTACCGGCGTTTCAATATTAATCTGTGCATGGGAATGGGATGCTTATTCAGGTAATAAACTATTAAATTTAACCATTTCTGATTACGAGAGGCCAAATCCAAAATCAACTCCGATGGAAGCGAAATTGAGTGGCAACTATGTAAATTCTATTTTAGCTACTACTGCCGCTAACATTAAGGGGTATGATGAAGCATTATTATTGGATATGCATGGCTTTGTTGCGGAAGCATCAGGCGCCAATATTTTCCTCGAAAAAGACGGCAAATTATATACCCCTTCATTAGGCAATATTTTACCCGGTATAACCAGGGCAACGGTTAAAGAACTTTGTGCAGTATTAGATATCGAATGCATCGAAAAAAAGCTCACTGTTGAAGATCTAAAAAATGCCGATAGTGCTTTTTTATGTGGTACAGCAACAGAAATTGCCGGTATAGCCTCAATTGATGACATTGTTTACCGCCCTTTATGGCGCGAATCAATCGGCTACACTATACAAAGGGCCTATAAAAACCTGGTACTGGAAAAAGTAAATTACGAGGTAATTATATAACCGGAATCCTGAAAGTCAGGAGCGCGAAGCGGAAAAAATAGAGAAATACAGTTAAATAGTTCTTTGCATTATTCAAGAAGTTAGTATGTTTGTGGTTCAGTCGACGACATGAATATAAACACAAACATTATTAGCAGCCTAATTATTGTCATTTCTCAAAAGAGAGGTGGAAATCGTTGCGTATAATAATATAAAATATACCCTATCGAAACCGCCTCCGAAATGAGGCGGTTTTTTTTTGCCTCAAAATATTACAACTAACAGAACCCAGAATATACATTTTAAACAATGAGCGAATTAAACAAGTACAGTAAAACATTTACACAAGATCCAACACAACCAGCTGCACAGGCAATGCTTTATGGAATCGGCTTAACCGATGCTGATATGAACAAAGCGCAGGTCGGTATTGCAAGTATGGGTTACGATGGTAACACCTGTAACATGCACTTAAACGACCTTGCAAAAGACGTCAAAGCTGGGGTCTGGAAAAATGATTTAGTGGGCTTGGTTTTTAATACCATTGGCGTGAGCGATGGAATGAGTAACGGTACCGATGGGATGCGTTACTCTCTTGTAAGCCGCGATGTAATTGCAGATAGTATCGAAACCATTTGCGGTGGTCAATATTACGATGGTGTAATTGCTATCCCAGGATGTGATAAAAATATGCCAGGTGCCATTATGGCGATGGCCCGTTTAAATCGTCCTTCAATTATGGTTTATGGCGGTACCATTGCGCCAGGCCATTACAAAGGTGAAGAATTGAACATTGTTTCGGCTTTTGAGGCATTGGGACAAAAAATCTGCGGTAACCTTTCAGAAGAGGATTATCAGGGCATTATCAAACATACCTGCCCTGGAGCCGGTGCCTGCGGTGGCATGTATACGGCAAACACAATGGCTTCGGCTATTGAGGCTTTAGGAATGAGTTTGCCTTATTCTTCTTCAAACCCGGCCATAAGCCCTGAGAAAAAACAGGAATGTTTAGACGCGGGTAAATACATCAGGGTTTTATTGGAAAAAGATATTAAACCATCTGATATCATGACGAGAAAGGCATTCGAAAATGCAATCCGTGCCATCATCGTACTAGGTGGAAGTACCAATGCTGTTTTGCACTTTATCGCTATGGGCAAAGCCATCGGTGTAGAAATTACACAGGATGATTTCCAGAAAATGAGTGACGTAACACCGGTACTTGCCGATTTTAAACCTAGTGGAAAATATTTAATGCAGGATTTACACCAGTATGGAGGTATCCCTGCTGTACTAAAATATTTATTAGATGAAGGTTTATTACATGGCGACTGTCTTACCGTAACCGGAAAAACCGTAGCAGAAAACTTAGCTGATGTAAAATCCATTATGGATTACGATCAGAAAATTGTTCAAAAATTAAGCGAACCTATTAAAGCAACCGGTCATTTACAGATTCTTTATGGAAACCTTGCAGAAAAAGGCTCTGTAGCGAAGATCAGCGGTAAGGAAGGCGAAAAATTTGAAGGTCCGGCACGAGTGTTTGATGGTGAACACGATTTAATTGCAGGCATTTCAAGTGGTCGCGTTCAGCCTGGCGATGTAATTGTGATTAAAAATGCAGGTCCGGTTGGTGCTCCCGGTATGCCCGAAATGCTGAAACCCACTTCGGCCATTATAGGCGCAGGTTTGGGTAAATCTGTTGCTTTAATAACCGATGGACGTTTCTCGGGTGGTACACACGGTTTCGTGGTTGGCCACATTACACCCGAATCATACAAGGGTGGTTTAATTGGCCTGGTTGAAGATGAAGACAGGATCCTGATCGATGCTGTAAACAACATCATCAGCCTGAAAGTGAGCGAAGAAGTAATCGCCGAGCGGAGAAAGAACTATGTTCAGCCAGCATTAAAGGTAACAAAAGGTGTTTTATATAAATATGCTAAAACAGTATCGGATGCAGCCAGTGGTTGCGTAACCGACGAATACTAAAATCAAAAAAAATCATCCCCGATTCATTTGATTACTAAAAACAGATTATGCAGATAATTAAAAGTATTCAGAACAGGATTTATGAGATCCGGGGAGAAAGAGTAATGTTAGATTTCGATTTGGCGTTGCTTTATGAAGTTGAAACGAAAGCACTAAATCAAGCCGTAAAACGCAACATGAAGCGTTTTCCAGATGATTTTATGTTTCAGTTAACTACTTATGAGTGGCAGGATATTGCTACACAAATGGATAGTTTGCTAAGCAACAACATAAACACGAACCGGTCACAAATTGTGACCGGTTCGCAAAAACACAGAGGTAATCTACCCTATGCCTTTACGGAGCAAGGTGTAGCCATGCTAAGTGGTGTTTTAAAGAGCGATAAGGCAATTAACATGAATATTGCCATTATGAGGGCCTTTGTTGATGTTCGGAAGGTTTTGCTAAAACAGAATAACATAAACGAACAATTAACAGAAATTAAGGAACGGATTGGTGAACATGATGTTCAGTTAAATGAGCTTTACGATGCGATGGAAAATCTGATCGACGAAAAAATTGCTCAATTAAAATGGAACGATAGACAAAGAATTGGGTTTAAAATTAAAGAATAGTAGAACCGCAAAAACATAACTATGGAAACTGCACAAGAAACAATACAACAAACCGGGGCGAAAGCAGAAACCTCAAAAACCTTTAAAGGAACGGGCTCTCAGGTTTTGTTGAATGGATTAATTGAAGAAGGTGTTACCACCATTTTCGGTTATCCGGGAGGCGCAATCATGCCAATTTATGATGCCCTTTACGATTATGCCGATAAATTAGAACATATATTGGTCCGCCATGAACAAGGCGGAATCCACGCAGCTCAAGGTTTTGCAAGGGCAAGTGGCGAAGTAGGTGTTGTATTTGCAACCAGTGGGCCAGGTGCCACTAACCTCGTTACCGGTTTAGCCGATGCCCAGATAGACAGTACACCATTGGTTTGTATTACCGGGCAAGTTTTCGCTCATTTATTAGGTACCGATGCTTTTCAGGAAACAGATGTAATTAACATCACTACCCCGGTTACCAAATGGAATTACCAGGTTACTGATGCCAAAGAAATCCAGGAAGTATTGGCTAAAGCTTTTTACATTGCTAAAAGTGGCAGACCAGGCCCGGTTTTAATCGATATTACCAAAAATGCACAAATCCAGATAGAAGAATTCCCTGAGTATGTAAAATGTAACCATATTCGTAGTTATCTTCCAAAACCAAAAGTAAGGATCGAATATATTGAGCAGGCGGCTGAGTTGATTAATTCGGCAAAAAAACCATTTATTTTATTCGGACAGGGTGTTATATTAGGTAAAGCAGAACAAGAATTCAAGACTTTTGTCGAAAAAACTGGAATTCCGGCCGCCTGGACAATCATGGGCGAAGGTGCTATTCCAACTTCGCACCCATTAAACGTAGGTATGCTGGGTATGCATGGCAATTATGGCCCAAATGTGTTAACCAACGAATGTGATGTGCTAATTGCCATCGGTATGCGTTTTGATGACCGCGTGACCGGCCGTTTAGATAAATATGCCAAACAGGCTAAAGTGATTCACCTGGACATTGATCCTGCTGAAATTGATAAAAATGTTAAGGCTGATGTTGGCGTTTGGGGCGATTGTAAAGAAACATTACCCCTGTTAACCAATTTAGTTAACGAAAATAAACATGAAGACTGGTTGGCAAAATTCAAAGAATATAACCAACAAGAAATAGATCAGGTCATTACTCCTGAACTGTATCCAACGGGCGATGAAATGACCATGGGAGAAGTATTGCGCAACATCAACGAAATCTGTGGTGGCGATGCTGTAATCGTTACCGATGTTGGTCAGCACCAGATGGTAGCCTGCCGCTATGCTAAATTTAACAATACCCGTAGCAACATTACCTCCGGTGGTTTAGGTACCATGGGCTTTGGTTTACCAGCCGCAATTGGTGCTAAATATGGTGCGCCAGATAAAACCGTTATCGCCATTATAGGTGATGGAGGCTTTCAGATGACCCCTCAGGAACTCGGTACCATTATGCAGTTCGGTGCAGCGGTAAAAATCCTGATCCTGAACAACCGTTTCCTGGGTATGGTTCGTCAATGGCAGCAGTTATTCCACGATAAGCGTTATTCTTTTGTAAACATTACCAGCCCTGATTTTGTAGCACTTGCCAAATCTTACTACATCGAAGCTGCTAAAGTTGACGAACGAGCCAACCTTAAAGCAGCATTGGAAACCATGATTAACCATGAAGGTTCTTACCTGCTTGAAGTTATGGTTGGCAGAGAAAATAACGTTTTCCCAATGGTGCCACAAGGAATGGGTGTAAGCGAAATCAGATTGAAATAAAGGTAAAAGCCAGAAGACCAAGGTTAAAAAGAAATTATCATGAGTACTGAAAATACAATAGAATATAAAACAACAAAAGCCGACTTTGACGGAAAGCAGGAATACACCATCACGGTTTATGCCGAAAACCGTATCGGTTTATTAAACAGGATTGCGATTATTTTCTCGAAAAGGAAGATTAATATCGAAAGCCTTAATACCTCCCCTTCCGAAATTGATGGTATCCACCGTTTCAATATCGTGATCCAGGAAAGTTACGAAGTAGTACGAAAACTGGCCCGTCAGATCGAGAAGCAGATCGAGGTATTAAAGGTTTATTTTAATACCAACGACGAGATTATATGGCAGGAACTGGCACTTTACAAAGTTTCTACCGACGAAATTGCAGAAAGGGTAACCGTTGAGCGCTTATTAAGACAATATGGCGCCAGCGCGGTAGTAATCCGTAAGGATTATACGGTTTTTGCAGTTACCGGTCACCGCGAAGAAACTGATGCCCTTGTAAAAGCTTTAGAACCATACGAATTAATAGAGTTTGTTCGTTCGGCAAGGGTTGCCATTATCAAAGATAGCGCTGGTTTCCACGAAAAGCTGAAAGAATTTGAAGCCGTCGAACCGGGTGAAGAACTGGTAGAAAACGAGTTTTTAGATAAAGGACAGAAGATTTTCACCATGTAATCCAAAAATAAATCCGTCTTTGCAAGGAGGAACGCCGGAGCAATCTTTTTAAGAATTCAGAATAAGATTACTTCAGCTCACACAACCCAGCCTCGCAATAATAGTAAACTAAAAATATGAAATGCAATAAGGCCATACCAGTTTTAAGAATATTCGATTACGATAAAGCAATTGAGTTTTACGTGAACTGGCTTGGCTTTAAAATAGATTGGGAACATACTTTTGAAGAAAATGCCCCGGTTTATATGCAGATTTCGCTTAATGGTATCGAATTACATTTAAGTGAGCACCATGGCGACTGTTCTCCGGGTGCAGGTGTCTTTGTAGATTGTACCGGGCTGAAAGAGTTTCATAAAACCATTATTGATAAAAAGTATAAATACAACCGCCCCGGATTGGAAAAAACATTTTACGGCACATGGGCGGTAACCGTAAACGATCCGTTTTACAACAAAATAATCTTTAACCAAACGTTAACAGAAGAAGAAAAATAACAGCAGAATGGATCAGATATTTGAATTTATTATCAGCTCAAGAACGGCATTTATTAAGTTGGTTGATAGCTTAACAATTGAACAATTAAATAAAATTCCGGATGGTTATAACAACAACATCATCTGGAACTTTGGCCACATTGTAGTGAGCACACAAACACTTTGCTATTTTCGTACCGGTATATGGCCGGATGCAAGCGCTGTAAAGTTTAACGAGTTTTACAAAAAAGACACGAATCCAACATATACGGTTAGCGAAGCAGAAGTAGCAGAGCTGAAAGCTATAGCTTTAACGAGTATTGAAACCATTAAAGGTGATTATGCAAAAGGAACGTTTGCGAACATTACGCCTTTTTTAACAGCAACCTACGGTGTACAGTTAAACAGTATTGAAGAGGTACTGATTACCACAATCGGTCATGATAATGTACATTTTGGTTACGCCAATGCGTTGAAGAAAAAGGTATAAGGTAAAAAAGAAGAATCGGTGAAATCACTAAATCAGCGTAATCAAACCGAAAGAAAGAAAATATAAAACCCGATAAATAAATAGAAATTAACCAATAAAAACAATGGCAAATTATTTTAACACATTACCGCTTAGAGAAAAATTAAACCAATTAGGTGTTTGCGACTTCATGAACAGTTCTGAATTTTTAGACGGCGTAAATGCACTAAAAGGCAAAAAACTGGTAGTTGTAGGTTGCGGAGCACAAGGCTTAAACCAAGGTTTAAATTTAAGAGATAGCGGTTTAGATGTTAGTTATACATTGCGTAAAGAAGCGATTGAAGGTAAAAGAGATTCGTGGAAAAATGCTACCGAGAATAACTTTAAAGTAGGCACTTACGAAGAATTGATCCCAACTGCTGACGTGGTAATTAACCTTACCCCAGATAAACAGCACACTGCAGTGGTAAATGCCATTATGCCTTTAATGAAAGAAGGTGCAACTTTATTATACTCACACGGTTTCAACATCGTTGAAGAAGGTATGCAGATCCGTAAAGATTTAACCGTGATTATGGTGGCGCCTAAATGCCCTGGTAGTGAGGTTAGAGCGGAGTATGTTAGAGGTTTTGGTGTACCTACCCTAATTGCGGTTCACCCTGAAAACGATCCTCAAGGTAAAGGTTTGGCACAGGCTAAAGCATATTGCGTAGGTACCGGTGGACACAGAGCTGGTGTATTAAAATCATCTTTCGTAGCGGAAGTAAAATCTGATTTAATGGGTGAGCAAACCATCCTTTGTGGTTTACTGCAAACAGGCTCTATCCTATCTTTCGATAAAATGATAGAAAAGGGAATCGATGCAGGCTACGCTTCTAAATTGGTTCAATACGGTGTTGAAGTAATTACAGAAGCCTTAAAGCAAGGTGGTATTACAGCCATGATGGATAGATTAAGCAACATTGCTAAAATCAAAGCTTTCGAAATTTCGGAAGAACTGAAAGATATTATGCGTCCATTGTTCCAAAAACACCAGGACGATATCATGAGTGGCGAATTTAGCCGCATCATGATGGAAGACTGGGCAAACGGAGATAAAAACCTGTTAAAATGGAGAGCCGAAACAGGTGAAACTGCTTTCGAAAAAACACCAGCAGGTGATGTTAAAATCGGTGAGCAGGAATATTTCGACAACTATACTTTAATGGTTGCTTTTGTGCGCGCCGGCGTTGAACTGGCTTTCGAAACCATGGTACAGGCTGGTATTAAACCGGAATCGGCTTACTACGAATCGTTACACGAAACACCTCTTATTGCCAATACTATTGCACGTAAAAAATTGTTCGAAATGAACCGTGTAATTTCTGATACCGCAGAATATGGTTGTTATTTATTCGATCAGGCCTGTAAGCCACTTTTGAGTGATTTCATGAAAAAAGTAGACACCGATTTAGTTGGTAAAAACTTTAATGAAGGTAAAGACGGCGCAGTAGATAACAGGAAATTAATTGAGGTTAACGAAGCTATCCGTTCGCACCAGGTGGAGCAAATCGGCGCCACATTGCGTAAAGCAATGACTGCAATGAAAGCAATTAAAACTGCATAGAAACAAAAAACATGTTATCCTGAGCCTGTCGAAGGAATTCTTTTTGTTTCTATAAATAAAAAGTCTTCGACAAGCTCAGACTGACAAACATTAAATAATAATAGCAAAGATGTCAAAAACATTAGTAGAAAAAATTTGGGATGCACATGTGGTAAAAAGTGAGGAAGGGTTTCCTGATATTTTATACATTGATACACACTTAATACACGAGGTAACCTCTCCGCAGGCTTTTGATGGTTTGCGTAAAAGAGGCTTACCTGTTTTCCGCCCGAAACAAACGGTTGCTACTGCCGATCACAATGTACCTACCTTAAATCAGTTATTGCCGATTAAGGAAGAGCTTTCGCGTTATCAGGTAGATATGCTCACCAAAAACTGTGCTGAATTTGGTATCGAACTGTATGGTTTAGGCCATCCTTTCCAGGGCATTGTACACGTTATCGGTCCTGAACTGGGTATTACTTTACCCGGTAAAACAATGGTTTGTGGCGATAGTCATACCTCAACCCACGGGGCTTTTGGTGCCATTGCATTTGGTATCGGGACTTCGCAGGTTGAGCAGGTTTTTGCAACACAATGTTTATTGCAATCGAAGCCTAAAACTATGAAAATTGAGGTAAATGGCGAACTCGGTCCGGGTGTTGGTGCAAAAGATATTATCTTATACATCATTGCTCAGATTTCTGCTGCTGGTGGTACCGGTTATTTCATCGAATATGCAGGTTCGGCAATCGAATCATTAAGCATGGAAGCCCGCATGACCATCTGTAACATGAGTATCGAAATGGGTGCACGTGGTGGTTTAATAGCACCAGATCAAACTACATTCGATTACATTAAAGGAAGAGAGTTTGCTCCGGCCGGCGAAGAATGGGATAAAGCCCTGGCATACTGGAAAACTTTATACAGCGATGCTGATGCCAAATTTGACAGTGTATTAACTTTCGATGCGGCAGATATTGCACCAATGATTACCTACGGTACCAATCCTGGTATGGGCATGGGTATTCAGGAACATATCCCTGCAACCGCAGCACAGCCCGAAACCGAAAAAGTATCGTACAAAAAAGCTTTAGATTATATGGGCTTTGATGATAACGCATCGCTGATCGGAAAACCGATTGATTATGTTTTCATCGGAAGCTGTACCAATTCACGTATTGAAGATTTACGCGAAGTTGCCGATTTTGTTAAAGGTAAACGCAAAGCAGATAACGTTACCGTTTGGATTGTTCCGGGATCGAAACAAGTAGAACAGCAAGCTAAAAACGAAGGTTTGGATAAGATTTTCGAAGCTGCTGGTTTTCAGTTACGCGAACCCGGCTGCAGTGCATGCTTGGGCATGAACGAAGATAAAATCCCGGCAGGTAAATACTGTGTATCTACATCGAACAGAAATTTCGAAGGTAGGCAGGGACAAAATGCACGTACTTTATTAGCCAGCCCACTTACTGCCGCAGCAGCAGCGGTAACCGGAAAAATTACCGACGTAAGGGAAATGCTTGAAAAGGTAGAAGGTTAAAAGGCGGAAGGTTTAAGGCTAAAACCCATAGTCAAAAATCGTCATTGCGAGGCACGAAGCAATCTTAATGCTGTAGCAATGGCGAAAAAATTAAATTATGATTTTAGAAGTTGCCATACTTAATGTAAAAACCGGATTGTCGGCCGATTTTGAAAAAGTTTTTCAGCAAGCGCAGAAAATCATTTCTTCAATGAAAGGTTACATTTCACACCAGCTTCAAAAATGTATAGAAGAAGAAAATAAATATATTTTGCTGGTAAACTGGGAAACACTCGAAGCGCATACTGAAGGTTTCAGGCAATCGGCGGCATATCAGGATTGGAAGCGGTTATTGCATCACTTTTATGATCCTTTTCCAACAGTTGAACACTTTGAGATAGTAGAGCGTTGTAAGACTTAAAGTGGAGGATAGAAACGTGGGGCATAAAAATCACCACCCTTAAGCAACGGCTTAAAGAATAAAGATATAAAGTGGAATACAAGTCTCGTTACTTGATAATCCTTACTTAATACTAATTGACATGAAAAAATTCACGAAATTAACATCGGCAGTAGTGCCTTTAAACATAGAGAACATTGATACCGACCAGATTATCCCGGCGAGGTTTCTAAAAGCAACCACCCGCGAAGGTTTTGGCGAGAATCTATTCCGCGATTGGCGTTATAATGGCGATAATACGCCAAAACCAGAATTTGTAATGAATAACCCCACCTATAGCGGGCAGGTTTTAGTTGCAGGAAAAAACTTTGGTTGCGGCAGTAGCCGCGAACACGCCGCATGGGCCATTCAGGATGCTGGCTTTGATGCTGTAATCAGCAGTTTCTTTGCTGATATTTTTAAAGGCAATGCATTGAATAATGGTTTATTGCCAATCCAGGTAAGTGATGATTTCCTGGCGCAGATTTTTAAAGCCGTAGAGCAAGATCCAAAGTCGGCACTTGAAGTTGATCTCGAAAACCAAACCGTTACCATTGTAGAAACCGGTGCTAAAGAATCTTTCGAGATCAATCCTTACAAAAAATCATGCCTGATAAACGGCTACGATGATATCGACTTTATCCTGGCACAAACCAAATTAATTGAAGAATTCGAACAGGCAAAGTAATGTTTAAACCATTCGTTTACATACAGCATTTAAATTTAAGTTACCACAACAAAGCGGTGCTAAAGGATTTGTATTGGGAAATGAATGTTGGAGAAAGCTATGCCATCGGAGGCCAGAGCGGAACAGGAAAAACATCTTTTGCAAAAGCCATTGCAGGCCTGGTTCCATACCAGGGAAGCATAGAAATTGATTTTGACGAACAGAGTAAACTTCCTCGTGAGGTGCTTTACGTTGAAAGCTGGTACCAGTTCAAGAATTTAGAGGGCGTTGCCAACTTTTATTATCAACAGCGTTACACCAGTCAGCAGGCTAAAGAAACCTTAACCGTCCATGCAGAATTGGTTTCTTATGGAAAAGAAAAAGGGCTGCATCTAGATCAGGTTGAACCGATATTGGAAGCCTTGGGCTTTTCTACATTCGCCAGTTCGCAATTGATCGAATTATCCAGCGGCGAGCATAAAAAACTTCAACTGGTTAAAGCTTTGTGGCTTAAACCACAATTGTTGATCATCGATCAGCCCTACACCGGTTTAGATGTTGCCTCACGCAAAAACCTGAATATCCTTTTAGATCAGGCTGCCGGGGAAGGGGTACAGCTGATCCTGGTATGCAATGATCCCGAACTACCAAACTGTATCCAGTCTTTTGCCGAGATAATTGATGGAAATCTGGTTAAAGTAGATGCCTTAGAAAGTTCTAACAACATTGAAAATCCTTCAATAGAAATCCCTGATTTCTTAAAAGAATCGCCGGTTTATAGTTCTTACGACATTGTTAAAATGGTTAATGTAAACATTAGCTATGGCGAAAAACAAGTGCTTAAAAATATCAACTGGGAAGTAAAGGCCGGAGAAAAATGGCTTTTACAGGGACATAACGGCTCTGGAAAATCTACCCTGTTAAGCCTCGTAAACGGCGATCATCCGCAATCTTACGCCAACGAACTTTACTTGTTCGGCAACAGGCGTGGAAGTGGTGAAAGTATATGGGACATTAAACAGCATATCGGTCTAATCTCGCCCGAGTTTCATTGGTATTTCGATCCAACTGCCACCGTTTGGCAAAGTATCGCCTCCGGATTTTACGATACAGTAGGTTTGTTCCAACAGTTGCCTTATACAAAAAGCACACAGGTAGACGAACTGATAAATTACTTCGGCCTTACCGAAAATAAAAACGAATTATTAAATGCGCTGCCACTGGGCAAACAACGCTTGGTATTACTGGCGCGTACGATTATAAAAAATCCGGAATTGTTAATTCTGGATGAACCTTGCCAGGGCTTAGACCAACAGCAAACGAGGCATTTTAACCGGCTGGTTGATGAATTATGCAGCAATGGGATGACCCTGATTTATGTTGGCCATTTTGAATCGCAGCTGCCAACCTGCATAGAAAAAAGAATATTGTTAGAAAAAGGCGAGGTAAAAGTCGTCGAAACTATACTAGAAAACGTTTAGTACAATGAAGAAGAACATTTTAGTAATACCTGGAGATGGTATCGGACCCGAAGTCACCACTTGGGGAAAAGCAGCATTAGAAAAAATTGCAGAAATTTTCGGCCACGAATTTATTTTTGAAGAAGCTTTAATGGGCCATGCGGCTATTGAAGTTACCGGCGAACCCCTGCCAGATACAACTTTAGAAAAAGCAAGACAAAGCGATGCTATTTTATTTGGTGCTATTGGCCACGCCAAATACGACAATGACCCGAGTTTAAAAGTTAGGCCAGAACAAGGGCTGTTAAAAATCCGTAAAGAACTGGGGCTATTTGCCAACCTCCGCCCGATATTACTATTTGATGAACTTCTCCAGGCATCGAGCATTAAACCCGAAATTTTAAGAGGAACCGATATTTTATTTTTCCGCGAATTAACCGGCGATGTTTACTTTGGTGAGAAAACACGCTCTGAAGACAGAAACACGGCTTCAGATTTAATGATCTACCACCGCTACGAAGTAGAACGCATTGCCCATAAAGCCTATCAGGCTGCGCAGCAACGTAACAAAAGGTTATGTTCTGTAGATAAAGCCAATGTTTTGGAAAGTTCACGCCTGTGGCGCGAAACTGTTCAGGAAATTGCCAAACAATATCCTGATGTAGAAACCGAGCACATGTTTATTGATAATGCAGCCATGCAACTTATCAAAAATCCTAAAAAGTTCGATGTGGTTTTAACTGCCAATTTATTTGGTGATATTTTAACCGATGAGGCTTCACAGATTGCAGGTTCAATGGGTATGCTGGCTTCGGCATCAGTTGGTGAAAGCACCGGTTTCTTCGAACCGATCCACGGTTCTGCACACGATATTGCCGGTAAAGATGTTGCCAATCCGCTGGCTTCTATCCTATCTGCCGCATTAATGTTAGAAATTGGATTCGGACTAAAAGAAGAAGCCAAATTATTGGTTGATACCATCGACCAGGTATTGAAAGAAGGCTTTAGAACACATGATATTGCCGATCAAAATACTAACCGTTTTAAAGTTTTGGGTACCGCCGAAATGGGGAAACTGGTATTAAAGTTCTTATCACAAAAATTAATCACCTCCTAAACCTAAGATTATGATTCACGACCCTAACAAAGTTTATATTTTCGACACGACCTTACGTGACGGGGAGCAGGTTCCAGGCTGCCAATTAGATACAAACCAAAAAGTAGAAATCGCAAAATCACTCGAACTTTTAGGGGTTGATGTGATTGAGGCTGGTTTCCCGGTATCAAGCCCTGGAGATTTTAACAGCGTAATCGAACTATCAAAAGCAGTAACCAACCCGATTATCTGTGCTTTAACACGCGCAAACAAAAATGACATCGATGTGGCTGCAGATGCATTACGTTATGCAAAAAGGCCGCGTATCCACACCGGAATCGGTTCTTCTGATTTCCATATCAAACATAAATTTAACAGTACCCGCGAAGATATCCTTGCGCGTGCAGTTGAAGCGGTAAAATATGCTAAAAAATATGTTGAAGATGTCGAGTTTTACGCAGAAGATGCCGGTCGTGCCGATATCGAATTTTTGGCTAAAATGGTCGAAGCTGTAATTGCAGCAGGCGCAACCGTAGTAAATATTCCGGATACCAACGGTTATTGTCTCCCAGACCAATACGGTTCTAAAATCCTTTTCTTAAAAGAAAATGTTAAAAACATCGATAATGCCATTATTTCGGTTCACTGCCATAACGATTTGGGTTTAGCTACCGCCAACTCTATTGCCGGCTTACAAAACGGTGCCCGCCAGGTAGAATGTACCATTAATGGTATTGGCGAGCGCGCAGGTAACACCTCCATGGAGGAAGTAGTGATGATTTTAAAAACACACAAAGTACTGGGCTTAAACACCAGTATTGATGCGACGCAGTTTTACGATATCAGCCATACGGTGAGAAACCAGATGAACATGCCGGTACAGCCTAACAAAGCCATTGTTGGGGCCAATGCATTTTCGCACAGCTCGGGTATACACCAGGATGGTTTCTTAAAAAACCGCGAAAATTATGAAATCATCAGACCGGAAGATGTTGGTTTCCCTGATGCCACTATTGTATTAACAGCCAGAAGTGGCCGCCATGCTTTAAAACACCATTTAGACCGCTTGGGTCATAAATTGGAAAAAGACCACCTTGATATTGTTTATAAACAATTTTTGGTCTTAGCTGATAGCAAACAGGGCATTAATGACCACGATTTAAATCAACTGGTTGCTTTACATTTAGCTTAATACAGTGAGGGTTTAGGGTTAGGCAATTAGCGTTTAGTTTAACGTATTGACTTAAGCTTAATAAACCTGATTGGAATGAACATGAAGCGCAGCGGAATAAAATGTAAAGCAGGACAGCTGCAACCGATAGGACACCGAACCCTGCTTTACAAAAATATATAAGAGATATTAGTCTTGCTATTCGATACTTAATTCTTAGCAATACTGCTTCTCTACTTGATACTACAACAATGAATACAACAACACCGAAAACACTGGATTTTCAATCTGCATTTCAAAGACTGAAAGGTGTGGTAAAACGTACACCTTTAGAATTCAACGCCGGACTTTCTGCTCATTACAATGCCAATATTTATTTAAAAAGAGAGGATCTTCAAATTGTACGTTCATACAAACTACGTGGTGCGTACAACAAAATCAGTTCGTTGCCGCAGGATGCTTTAACTAATGGTGTGGTTTGTGCAAGTGCTGGTAACCACGCACAGGGTGTGGCGTATTCATGCAAAAAAATGGGGATTAAGGGCGTTATTTTCATGCCTGAAATTACCCCTAAACAAAAGGTGAAACAAACTTATATGTTTGGTGGCGATAATGTAGAGGTGGTTTTGGTTGGCGATACTTTCGACGATTGTTTGAAAGAAGCCCTGGCCTATAGTGCCGAAAAATCAGCTACTTTTATCCCTCCTTTTGATGATGAAAAAGTAATTGAAGGACAAGCGACCGTTGGAATGGAGATTTACGAAGACCTTCCGGATTTAGACATCATTGTAATGCCTGTTGGCGGAGGTGGTTTGGCTTCGGGCGTGAGCGCTTACATGAAAACCGTTAAACCAGATGTAAAACTGGTAGGCGTTGAACCACTCGGCGCACCATCTATGGTTGCGGCCATGGAACACGGCGGTCCTTATACTTTAGAAGAAATAGACCGTTTTGTAGATGGTGCTGCCGTAAAAAGGATCGGCCATATCACTTACGAATATTGCAAGGAACTTCTTGATCAGATGCACCTGATCCCTGAAGGAAAAATCTGTACCACGATATTAAAACTTTATAATGAAGATGCCATTGTAGTTGAACCTGCAGGAGCATTATCTGTGGCTGCATTAGATCAGCTTAAAGACCAGATCGCAGGTAAAACGGTAGTTTGTATCGTTAGTGGCGGAAACAACGATATAGAACGCATGCAGGAGATTAAAGAGAAATCTTTACTCTTCGAAGGTTTGAAACACTATTTCATTGTACGTTTCCCCCAAAGACCAGGTGCATTAAAGTTATTTGTGAACGAAGTTTTAGGTCCGCAGGATGATATTACCCGTTTCGAGTTCATTAAAAAAACGAATAAAGAAAATGGCCCTGCATTGGTGGGTATTGAACTTTCCAATAAAAACGATTATGCCAGCTTATTGCAACGCATGAAAGACTTTAAATTTGAAATTATTGAACTGAACCAGGATCAGACACTGTTTGAGTATTTGGTTTAAGGATTAAATATATCCGTCATTTCGAGTGAAATGCAGCGAAGCATAGATCTCTTCATTACACTACGTTTCAGTCGAGATGACGATAGATTTAGTAATTCGTTAATCTTGGAGCCTCTTGAAGGACAATTGTAGGTGTTTCAACAGGCTCAACATGCCCTAACTTATAAAAAATGAATTTCAAAGACTTAAGCAACCAGGCATTAATTTCCGACAGCGATATCGATTGGGAAGATTTAGGCGCAGGCGTTAAACGCAAGATCATGGCTTACGATGACAACCTGATGCTGGTTAAAGTGGAATTTGAAAAAGACGCCATTGGTACCATCCACAATCACCCACATTTACAGATGAGCTATGTAGCCAAAGGAAGTTTTGAAGTAACGATGGGCGATGATAAAAAGGTGTTGAATGAAGGAGACGTATTCTTTGCACCATCGAACGTATTTCATGGTGTGTTATGTTTGAAAGCAGGATTACTCGTTGATGTTTTTAACCCGCACAGGGAAGATTTTTTGAAATAGATTTTTAATCAATCGTCATGCTGAATTTATTTCAGCATCTATCATGCAGACCTGCGAAGCCTTAATATTATACCTTTCACCAGACCCTGAACTAAATTCAGGGTGACGATGCCTGAACCTACCCTTCTAACCCCTAAACCCTAACCAATAACCCTACTCAAAAGTAAACTTCACATTCTTGTACCCTAAGCCTTCAATAACCGGCTTAAGTACGGTTGTTGAATTAATTTTAGTCTGCGCTAAAATACTCGATTTTTTAACTTCAGCAGTAATTTGTCTTTCGGCTGCTTTGTATGCTTCATCTACCAGACTGGCCTCCCGGAAAAAAGCCATTTTGGTATCGTAAACGCGCGAGTTTTTGTGGTCTATTTTTACATAACAGATTTCTGGCTGTGGCAAATTTACTACAGCAGTGTCCGCATCTATACCGATATCTTCCCTGGTAATTTTGGTCAGGTCGATACAACCCACTGCTTCAGCCTTAACAATCAATAAAACACTCGCTTCGGGCAAAAAATCAGTTTTATTTTTATGTTCTAAAACATCGCTGATCTGGTACCGGACCAGTTCCAATTTACCAATAGCCTCAATTTTTTCTACCAAAAGCTGGTGTTTACTTTCGACCGAGGTATTAATGCTAAACTTTTTAGAGATAAATAAATACCCGGCAACCACTAAAATTAACCAGGGCAGAAGGCGAAAAAAGAGCTTCATATGATGAGAATAAATGCAAATTTACGATTGATATTTATAGCTAACTGTACAATAATTAATCCATAAATAGATTGTGGCATTTTTTGGCAGAAGATTTGTAATATCAAAATCACACACAAATAAAAACTAATCAACATGAAAAAACTTACCATCCTAATGCTTTGCATTGCCACACTAGGTCTGGCTTCTTGCAAGAAAGAAACTGTTTATCAAGAATTAAGGGCTAAAACTTATAATTTCACGATTAATTCAAATGAATGGCTACGTAACGCCAATGGAAGTTACTCTGTAAATAAATCATTATCTGCAATTGATGGAGTAACACTGGACGATGAAGGAGTATTGGTTTATTTCGAACATCCTAATGACCCGAATGGCGATATTCAATTACCTTACACTTTTAATTACAATGCTTTTAGCTTTAAAGTTTACAACGGCGGTTTAAGGTTCGACGTTCAGGATACTAATAATTTGACAGCTACAGTGCCACCCAACTATAATACTTTAGTAAAAGTGGTGATCATTCCATCAGATTACGCTGGAAATTAAACTTTAACGATATTTAAAACTCTAAAAAACGACTAATGTTCAACTGAACGTAGTCGTTTTTTTTATGCTCACCCCTGTTCAGCTGTATAGCGCGGATGGCTACACCATTTCTTTCTACCAGCAATTCATCATAAAAGCCTTTGTAATACACATCTTTTACTTCGTAGCGCCTGCTGCTCCAGTTATTGCTCACCTCTGCCCATTCGGGATAGAACACCACAAATTCTTTTTGTGTTTTTAAACCGATTTTCTCAGCATCAGCAGCTGGTAATACCACGGCATTGCCTAAAATCTGGGCGGTATAAATATGGGCCGGATGCTGGTAAATATCTACCGGCCTGCCAGTCTGCAGTAACTCCCCACCTTTTAAAATCAACAGCTGATCGGCCAGGAATAAGCCATCGGCCGGATCGTGCGATACCAATATTACCGTTACGCCGGTTTCGGCTGCTATGCGTTTAATATCGGCACGTAACTGATTTTTAAGCAAGGCATCAACCTGACTAAAGGGTTCATCTAAAAGTAGTACCTGCGTATCTGAAACCATGGCTTTGGCAATAGCTACACGTTGCTGTTCGCCACCGCTCAGTTCGATAATTTTCTTATTCTGGAGCGGTAAAATCCGCAGGTGTTCCATAATGGCCAAAGTTTTTTCGGCTTTGGTTTTCAGGTCGGTATTCGATAACTGTGAGGCAATGTTATCGTACACTTTCGCATAAATATTCAGCGAAAAATCCTGCGTAACCATTTTCATTTGCTTATGGCCGGGTATCAGTTGTTCATCTGGCCCTTTAACACGCTTATCTTCGAAATAGATTTCTCCTTCATCTGTTTTTAACAGTCCGTATATGGATTTAAGCAAGGTCGATTTTCCACTGCCACTCTCGCCAATTATAGCTACCACATCGCCTCTGTTGATATCGAAACTTACATTTTTAATGCCACCGGCCTGTTCTGCCTGATATTGCTTGGTTAAATTTTTAACGCTGATTAAGGTATTGCTCACGCAGTAAAGATAGTGAATAAGCTTAAAGCAGAAAGACTAAAGCCGAAAGCAAAATTACAAAGGCATATTAAACACATTGTTTAATGCTTAAAAACTGCTAAATAAAAAATCCTGTCTCGCCTAACCGAAACAGGATCTGTTCATTTGTGCAATAAGTCTTCTTTAGGAGATTTAGAGGCTAGTTTAACCCAAAAGTAACCCCGAAACTCATGTTCTTTAAACCAGCCTGCTGTTCGGTAGTAAACATATCGTTGAAATAATATTTGGTAAACAGACCCAAGCCCCCGTAACCAAACCTAACTGTACCACCATAACGTGCTGACTGAAAGTGATAGCTATCGTACTGCTTTTCTTTGCCACGCTCAGCACTGATTTGTTTGATCTTTCCGTTCAGCAAGAAGCTTACTTCCGGACCTAAAACCAGGTAAAACCTTTTGCCGTGACTATTTTCTTTCGTACGGAACTCGAAATTTAGTGGGATGTGTACATAACTGCTCGAGAAACGGTTTTTAGAAAAATGTACCGGCGACTGATCGGTGTACACAAACTCATTCGTGTTTTTGGCAATGGTGATGTCTTTTCTCAAACGGATCAAAGTCCAGTCGAAACCACCGGCTACATACACCTTAAAGTTAGGGTTAAAACGGTAGCCAAACTGTAAGATATCAAAAGAGAAAGTACTGGTTTTTCCACCTTTGTAATCCAAAAAATCGTTATTTGGTGATAAATTAAAGCTTCCGTTATCGATTAACCTGGAGAAACCCCAATCAACCCTGGTAAAGGTAACTCCACCCACAAAGCGGCCTTTTTTTGCCTTATCCAAAGAATCTGTTTTTTTCGTGATCAAATTGCCACCACCAATATTTATGGTGTATTTTGCTTTCTTTTTGATCACAGTATCTTTTACCACTGTATCTTGTTGTGCAAAAGCACCTGTAGCCATAACACCGGCAAGCCCGCTTACCAAAAGTGTTGTTAATATTAGACGTTTCATATCTGTGTGTTTGTTATGTTTAATGTTGTAAAAATTGTTAACTGAAAAATGCCAGCTTATAACCGTTATTTCTTCCGTTTCCCAAATTTAAAAGGACCAATATTGATCGACGATAGAGAAGAATCATCATCGTCGGTACGGAACTGGATGAATTTATCTTTTCTTTTATCTACTTTGTTAACAATGATGTTAATTACATCGCCCATATTACGGATGCCTTTATTGCTTTGTTCGTTATCGTTAACGGGTTCGTCAGCTTTAACAGTTGTGGCATTGCTTGCGGTTACAATATCCGTTTGAGGTTGCGAAAGTATCACCGCATCAATTTTTTCTTTGATATCATTCTTAGGGCTTTCAACCTGAGCAATCATTGTTTCCTGCTTCTGCATTTCGGGAGCGGTAACGATTGGCTGTTTTTCTATAACAGGTTTTATTTCCTTTTTTACCTTGGTTTTGGCCATAACATTTACAGCTTTAGGCTGAGCTTGCAAAACCGGTTTAATATCTCTAAGTGGTTCAACAACAGTCGGTAAAGTATCTTTAACAATTGGTGCCGCTACTACAGGCTTAGCTGCTTCAATGGTATTAGCTGCCAGTTTCTTTCCGTTGCTTACGGCCACGTCCTGCTGCTGGTAAACCAGGATCCCGATGGTAGCAACAAGCAGTACCGCAGCTGCCGATAACCAATAAATTGGAACAGTCCTTTTTTTCTTCGGTGTTATTTCACTTTCTATATTGCTCCATAAATCTCTTGATGGTGTTACTTCAGCATCAGCAAAAGCATTTTTAAATAACTGATCAAAATCTTTATCCTGTATAGGTTGCATAACCAAATCCCTCCATTTTTATAATTTCCTCTTTTAATATTGCCCTTGCTCTTGATAACTGCGATTTACTCGCCCCTTCCGAAATGCCAAGTGCTTCTCCAATTTCTTTGTGCGAATAACCCTCTATTACGTACATGTTAAAAACCATGCGGTAACCATCTGCCAGTTTTTGTATTACCTTCATCAGGTCTTGCATCCCTAAAGTGCCAAAATCAAAGCCGGTTGATGGTTGTTCATAAGCTTCATCTATTTCAACTACATTTAAGCTGCGTAAATTTTTACGGTAACTTTCAATTGCAGTATTTACCATTACCCTCCTGATCCAGCCTTCAAAAGAGCCATCGCCTCTATACTCTTTTATTTTTTGGAAAATTTTGATGTAGCCCATCTGCAGTACATCTTCTGCCTCCATCCTATCTTTGGCGTAGCGCATACAAACGGCCAACATCTTTGCTGCAGTTTGCCTGTAAAGCAGTTCCTGCATCTTCCGGTCGCCAGCTTTGCAGCCTTCCATCAAATCGTCTATCGTATAGCTTCGCGTCAATTTCATTTTGTGTTTGTATATAGAAGATGGCAGATTACAAACAATGGTTGCATGGGGTGAGAAAAAAAGTTAAATAATGTTAAAATAACAAAATAACATATTGATTATCAAATAGATAAAATACAAATAATTTTTTTAGAAAGATATAGATTTTTATTTGAAAATGAACATGCAGTATTTCATCGGGATCAGCAGTCCCGCTATTCGCTTCAAAGCCTTCCCGAATCTTCGGGATTCCTCACCTTCGTGTTTTCGCTGCTATCGGGTTTAGAAACACAGGCCGGTGGTTTAAAAACAACAAACCCCACAGGTTCTTGAAACCTACAGGGTTTGAAATTTTAAGTTAACCACTTTATTGTCTTTTACTTCTCATCCTTTTTCACTTTAAACAACTTGAAATCCTGCTTATAGGTCAGGAAAAATGAGTGGTTAAACTGAAGTTGTTTATCGGTGTGATCTAAATCGATATGCGGTTCGAAACGCACATCAAGATATAAATGCGGGATCAGTTCTTTCTGGTAGGCATAACGCAGCGAAACAATATTTCTCGAGCTCTGCTTCAGGCCCGGACTATACAAATTATCAGAAACAGATTCATACAGCGGCATACCCTTAATGGAAATAAAGTTATTGCCTTTCCAGTAAGAAGCGACCAAACTTCCCCATTTACTTTCTACCCCGGCATTTAACCATAAACCAAAACCACCCTGGTAAGCCCTTCTTTTATCCGGCGAAAAATCTTTATAAACCGCAATATAGTTATCGGTATATACCTGCTTAATGTTGGTATTAATGTCTTTATGCAACTTTATACCTGTTGCGCCATTAAACATGGTAGTAATCGGAATTTCTTTCAAAACATCAATCTGGCCGCCCTGGTGGAAAGCCAAAAACTGGGCAGGGATGCTCAACTTCCAGTCGTCATTTTTAATTAAAAAACTTTCTGTTGATAAACCTCCGATGATCTCTTCTTTGGCAGGATCACCCTTATAGATCATTTTTTGCCAGGCAATCCAGGCATCCAGCGTAAATTTCTTACGTTCAACCAATAATTGCGTGCCGTATTCGATCGGAGTGGTTAAAATTCTTTCAAAATCATATAAAGGCTCGATATACTTATGTTGGATGTTTCCTTCTAAACTACCAAAAATTAACGTGAGATTCCGTTTATGGTATTTTACATTGAATAAGGGTTTTGCATCGGAAATTCCGTTCCGCCCAAAATCTTTTCTGATGAAAGCACCTGCCGTAATGGCCAGATTTGGATGTGCATAATATACCAGCTGAGGTTGTAACTGTGTTCCGTACAAGGTATAACCATCATGAAAATCGTTGGTGTACTCATAATTACGGACATAGTTTAAATTGTAAAAGTTGAAGTGAACTTCGTTGGTTAAACTGCTATCTGGCCGGATCCTGTTTTCGAAAGCCGATTGATTAAACTGTGCTGAGGCAAAATAAGAACTGAAAAGAAAAGTGATCAGTAGTAAGGACTTTTTCAGGTCCGTGTTTGTAAACATGAGCTTGGATTTTATCGCCCAAATTTAGAATAGTTTTTGGTTTATTTAACTGAAGATTAAATGAAGTTTACGCAAAGGAAACAAAGTTGCCGGTGCAGTTGACCATAAAGGCACAAAGACACACAGCTTTTTACACTCTTTTAATTACCTATAATATTCTTGGTGCCTTGGTGTTATTTGTGAAAAGATTTATTCACCACGCTTTTTACGGTAATTTTTATAGAGTTTAACGGCGATCATAATGGCCATGGCAACGCCCATAATGCCAATTAGTCCGTAAATCCAATTGATGGCGTTTTTTAAGATCACCACAAATACAATGGCGATCATAAAAATAGTAGCCAGCTCGCGCCATAGCCTCAACTGAAAGCTACTTAGTTTATATTGATTGTTTTTAAGCTGTTTAACGATGTTTTGGCAGATAAAATGATAGATAAGCAAACCAGTAACAAAACCTAGCTTTACCCACATCCAATCGGCTTGAAGCAAACCCGAATTTAAAGTTAACATGGATGCACCTGCCAAAACCGAAATGATCATGGCCGGGGTAGCAATAATTTTCCATAAAGTAGCCTCCATTTTAACAAACTGTTTCTGGAGGATACTTTTTTCCGGCTCCGGTTTATCGTTAGCCTCGGTATGGTAAATAAAAAGACTAAGAATATAAAATAAACCCGCCATCCAGCTAATTACAAATACAATGTGTATCGCTTTAAAATAGGAATAATATGGCAATAGGGTTTCTATCATTTTTTGATTTTATCCAAAATATATGTATCAATCCAATTCGGGATACTGGTAAGTTGCAGGTCTAATATTCCTTCATTAATTTCGCCAATATATTTATGTTTTGTTTCAGAGTTATCCCAAAGATAAGTTTGATCCGTCTTCTTAAGTATATCAATTAATAAATCCATTGTCAAAAAATAACGATTCTCAATTTTCTCTGTTTCAACTAAATGTCCGCCTTTCAAAACCCTGTCTTTTACACGCTCAACGTTCATTTTAGGCGTTTCTGTACCTATAAAATAGAGATAAACCTTATAATTATTTTGATGAGCGAAATCTATAAGATCTAATTTTGAACGATGAGAAAATACTGTTTCAAAACTAAAAGATTTTCTATTTTTGATTAAAGCATACCGTATAAAATCAGCGATAATGGCAAAATGATAAGAATTGTAGGTTACCGGTTCTGATGTGTTTCTAACAATTACATTTTCTTTTACGACCAGGTTCCAAGTGGTAGTATTAAAACCAGCTTTTACAAAAAGGCCACTTTGAAAGCAAAATGATTCAAAATCTGCGTTGGTAATATCAATTTCGAAATCAGATAAGTTTAGAAAGTTTTTTCTGTTAAAACCTTCTTCCAGCAAATCTGCATTGACAAAGATTCTTGTTGAGAAATAGCTTGATTTAATAGAATCAAACAAAGTCGTTTTACCCGAACCATTCGGCCCCGCAAAAATTCTCAATTTAGGCTTTCGAGGCATTAAAAAAGCTTAATTCTTTTTGCAGAAACCTTTCGTCTTTTAAAATTACCATCAGCTATTTTAACTTTTTCTCCGTTATTAAACGTCCTGTATATCCCGTCGGCTTTCACTTCGGTTCTACCCAAATTTAAAGCATCAACAACCCTTAGCACATCTTCCATTTTCTTATTAACAGCCTTAATTAATTGCTTAATTGGCAATTTATCCTCGTCTTCTAATGATTTAACAGTCATAATATTTGAGTTATAAAGCTAATATACGAAAATCAAATGATTTGATTAATACCTAAACTCCTTCACTACCTCAATGGCATACTTCACATTATCAAAAGGAATATCCGGCATAATACCGTGGCCTAAGTTGAAGATAAAACCTTCGGTACCGCGCATGCGTTCAAATAACTTATGGATCTGTGCTTTAATCACTGCTTGATCAGCATATAAAATATGTGGATCTAAATTCCCTTGCACGGCAATGCCCTTTGGCAACGCATTTTTAATGTTCAATAAATCAGCATTCCAGTCAACCGAAATTACGTCTGGTTTAGCTTCGGCCATCATTGGGGCAAAAACAGAACTTCCTTTACAGAAGGAAATCACCGGGATATCTTTTCTGTTTAGGTTGGCAATAATTTCTTTAATGTAACGGTGCGAAAACTCCTCATAATCACTCCACGATAAGGCCAGGGCCCAACTATCGAAAATTTGAAGGGCATTTACACCGGCAGCAATCTGAAGGTTCAGATAATCGGCCGTTACTTTTGCAATTTTAGCCAAAAGCTTATGCGCCAGCTCCGGCTGGTTATGTATAAAGAGCTTGGTTAATTTAAAATCTTTAGAAGAACCTCCTTCAATTAAATAACTCATTACGGTAAATGGTGCACCTGCAAAACCAATTAAAGGGATACTATTATTTAAACGTTGCTGAATAACCTTAATCGCGTCGGCTACATACGCTAACTCATCCAAACAATCAACATTTAAATTTTCGATGTCTTTTGCTGTACGTACCGGATTGGCAAACTTCGGACCAACACCCTGGGTAAAACTTAAATCGCCACCCATAGCTTCGCCGGTTACCAGAATATCACAGAATAAAATCGCAGCATCAATACCCAATAAATCTACAGGCAACATCGTTACATCAGCGGCAATTTCAGGAGTTTTACACATTTCTAAAAAGGAGTATTTATTTTTTATCTCCCAATATTGTGGCATAAAACGGCCTGCCTGACGCATCATCCACACGGGTGGGCGTTCGGTTTGTTTTGAAAATGCTGCGTCTAAAAATAGGTTATTCTTCATGATCTGTATTTGGTGTCGAGTTATCATCACCCATTTCCGATTTTAATATCAGAATCAGGGCCTAAGCAAGGAAGATGCTGAAACGGGTTCAGCATGACGAACCGACTAAATTTTAATTGCGCAAAGGTATAAATAAAAAAAAAACGAAGTACCTTTTTATTCCTAAACTGGTGCTTCGTTGTTCAAAATGACAATAGTAGTATTATAACTTACTTATTTCTTTTTCAATTTTACCGATAATATCTTTTGACCGTTGTGTTTCGGCAAGTTCTTTTGCCAATTTGGTATAAGCTTCTGCTCTTTCCCTGTCTTTTTTCCGCAAGGCAAGATTAGCTAAATGGATCAGCACATACGATTTTTCATTCTTTCCCCCTACCGGAAAGCGGCTGGCCAGCTGAAAATGATATTCAGCTTTATCATAGTCTTGATCCTTCAATGCCATGTTTCCCTGCATAAATTCGTAATAACCTCTCCGGTTTTTTGCCAAACGTTCCGGTTTTGCCACCTCGGCCAGTAATGCCCTGGCTTTGCCAAACTCTTTATTTTTGAAATGCTTCGAAGCCATTAGCACCGAACTATGCTTAAAATGACTCCACACAACAAAGGCAAACAGCAACCCTGAAACAGCCGCCAGTTGGTATTGATTATAAAAAACACAGACCAGTGCTGCAAGCAGGAAAACTGCCATTAAAGCATATCTGCCCTTATTATTGTACATTAATGACTATCGGTAAATTTGTAGCCTACACCACGGATAGAATGGAAATAAACTGGATTTTTCTGATCTGGTTCGAAATACTTACGGAACGTTAAAATAAAGTTGTCAATTGTCCTGGTCGAAGGGTAAACATCATAATTCCAAACCGTTTCTAAAATCTGCTCTCTTGAAACGGCATCGTTTTTTCGCTCAATCAGCAGTTTCAATAACATCGTTTCCTTTTTGGTTAACGGTGTGATGGTGCCATCATCATGTTTTAATTCGAAAGAGTTAAAATAGATTGTTTTATCACCTATTTTGTAAGAATTCAATTCTTTTAAATCGTCTGGTTTTAAACTACGTTTAACCAGAATACCCACACGAAGAATTAATTCTTCTAAATTGAATGGTTTAACCAAATAGTCGTCAGCTCCTTTTTTCAAACCTAAAACACGGTCTTCTGAAGTGTTTTTAGCCGTTAAAAACATAATCGGAACTTCTGCATTCTCTAAGCGGATTGTTTCGCAAACCTGGAAACCATCCATTTCAGGCAGCATTACATCTAAAACGATCAGATTAAAGCGTTCTTCTTTAAAAATTTTAAGAGCGGTTTTGCCATCTTTAACGGCGTGAACTTTATAACCCTCAAGTTCGAGGTTTAATTTGATAGCATCTAACAAGTGATCCTCGTCTTCTACCAATAGAATTCTTAATTTTTGTGACATAATTGAGATTAACTAAATGTTACTTCAAAAATACTTCCCTGGGGCAGATTGTCTTTTACTGTAATATCTGCATCATGGTATTGTAAAACCTCTTTCACAATAAACAAGCCTAAACCTGTTCCTTTCGCTTTTCTGACATTCTCGTTACCAACGCGGTAAAACTTATCAAATATCAACATTTTTTCGGCATCTGAAATACCTGGTCCTTTATCAATCACACTTAACTGAATATGGCCGTCTACTTTGTTTAAATGCACATTTATCTCATCGCATGGACTCGAATATTTAACCGCATTCTCGATTAAATTGGTAACTACTGACGATAAGGCAAATTTGTCACCCATGATCTGCAAATTTGGCTGAATATGGGCATTTATCAATTGTTCGTTGCCACAAGAGTGAACCTGAAGCCTGTCGGTAATTTTATAAACCAGCTCTGAAAAATTAAACTCTTCTTTCGGAAAAGTATATGAACGGTTTTCGATTTTAGTGGCCAGCAACATATTCTCGACGAGATCGTCCAACCGCTCAATATCTTTTAATGAATTATTAAGTAATGATACCTGGCGCGCTTTATCCAGATCCCTTTTAACAATGGTCTGTATAGAAAGTTTTATGGCGGCTAAAGGAGATTTTAACTCGTGCGTTATCGACATTAAAAAATTCTGTTGCTGTTCACGCAGTTTATCTTCGCGTTTTAACGACTGGTGTAAAAAATAACCACCAAAGCACAGCAAAAATAAAAATACCGATCCCTCGCCCATAATCATCGTCATGCGGCTGGGTTGCAAGCGCACCACCAGGGTACCCCAAGAGATGAGCTGAACGAGCGCATAAAGCAATAATGCGTAAAATATGATGATTGATTTTTTCATTCGTCGATTTTTCCTTCGGGTTGATTACACCGGTTATTTTTCTCCATGGTTTGTTTCTCTGCAAACCAATATAGTGTTAACTTTCAGTGTTTAAATATCCTCTATTTCTTAAATACCAAATCCAATGCTTCAAAAATAGCGCGTTTTGCTTTCTCCAGTTCGATCTTTGTATGTGCTGAAGATACAAAACCCACTTCATATCCCGAAGGGCCTAAATAAATTCCCCTGTTCAATAACTCGCGGTGCATAATCTTGAATTTTTCCATGCTGCTGGCATCAATATCATCTGCAGACTGGATTTTATCCTTATCAGTAAAAGCAAACCAAAAGATAGAACCAATGGTAAATACCTTAAATTTATAGTTGCGCGCTGTAGCAAAACGCTGAATACTGGCTACAAATTCCTGTGCTTTATTATTCAGATCTTTATAAAAACCAGGCTTATTCAATTCGGTTAAGGTTGCAATCCCCGCAGCCATGGCAACCGGATTTCCGGATAAGGTTCCGGCCTGGTACACCCCGCCATCAGGAGAAATATGCGCCATAATTTCGGCTCGTGCACCGTACATACCCACTGGTAAACCACCACCGATGATTTTTCCATAAGTAACAATATCTGGTGTGATGCCATAGTGGGCAGCTGCACCTTCAAAACCAACCCTGAACCCGGTAATTACCTCATCGAAAATTAAAAGTGATCCATTGTCGGTACAAATTTTACGTAGAAAATGAATATAGGCTTCATCCTGCATAATTAAACCATTGTTAGCCGGGATCCCCTCGATAATGACCGCAGCAATCTGATCTTTAAACTGCTCAAAAGCCAGTTCAATGGCAGCCTTGTCATTCAATGGCACCACAATGGTTTCTTCGGCAAAAGATTTAGGTACACCGGCAGAAGAAGTTTCGCCAAAAGTAACCAAACCCGAACCTGCTTTAACCAAAAGTGAATCACTGTGCCCATGGTAACAACCTTCGAACTTTAAAATCTTATCACGACCGGTAAAACCTCTCGCCAAACGTATTGCCGACATTACCGCTTCGGTACCAGAACTGGTGAAACGGATTTTCTCAACAAAACGGTTGTTTTTAATAATCAGCTCGGCCAGTTCATTTTCTAAAGCTGTAGGTGCGCCAAAGCTCATGCCGTTCTGCATCACTTCTGCTACTTTTTCCCTGATTTTTGGGTTGTTATGACCTAAAATCAATGGGCCCCAGCTACCACAGAAGTCGATAAACTGGTTACCATCCGCATCCCAAATGAAACAACCATCGCCTTTTTCAATAAAAAGCGGGGTGCCGTAAACTGATTTAAAGGCCCTCACCGGTGAGTTTACCCCACCAGGAAAATAAGTTTTTGATTTTTCATAAAGCTCGGCCGATTTTGCCCTCGAAATATCAGGTTTATTACCTGTATTCACCGGAATATCGGCTTCATTGCCTGAAAACATTTTTTTTAGTGAATCTAACATCTTTTGTTAAGGTATGAGGTAAAAGGCTTAAGGTTTAAGGCAAAAGCCAAAACTTATAAAACACTAAATACCTATTTGTTGCTTACAAAATGAAAATATTGGATTAGCCGGAAAAACCCTAAGCCTTAAACCCTCAACCTTCCACCTCTAAAGCCAATTGTTATTTAAAATATCTTTAATATGGTAGGTATTGATGATGCTTGCACCGGCACGGGCAAAGGCATGCATGGTTTCCATTACGACTTTTTGCTCGTCTATCCATCCGCGTTCGGCTGCAGCTTTTACCATCGAATATTCGCCTGATACATTATAAACGGCAATTGGCAAATTGGTATCCTGTTTTAACCGGTGGATAATATCTAAATAAGCTAAACCAGGTTTCACCATTAATACATCAGCACCTTCCTGTTCATCTAAAGCAGCTTCACGTAAAGCCTCTAGTGGGTTTCTGAAATCCATCTGGTAGGCTTTTCTATCGCCTTTGCTTGGTGCACAATCTGCAGCTTCTCTAAAAGGGCCGTAATAAGCTGAAGCAAATTTTGTAGCGTGGCTCATAATGGCTGCGTTTATAAAACCGTTTTCATCCAACAGGTTGCGTATGGCTTCGATACGGCCATCCATCATATCTGACGGAGCAAACATATCGGCACCTGCTTCGGCATGTGTTAAAGCCATCTTGGCAATTACCTCAACCGTTTTATCATTCTGTACGTAATCATTTTCTAAAATGCCACAATGACCATGCGTGGTGTAAGAACAAACACAAACGTCGGTAATTACATATAAATCATCGCCGAATTGCTTTTTCAACTCGCGCACCGCTGTTGGCACTAAGGAATGATCGTGGTAAGCAGATTTTGCATCTTCCGATTTTTCATCGCCAACACCAAAAAGCATAATCTTGTTGAGCCCTTTTTTCATTCCCGCCTCCACATCTTTTACCAGTGTATCAACCGAATAATGGTTAACCCCAGGCATGGCATCAACGGCATGTGTAACGTTACTGCCTGGCACTATAAAATAAGGGTATACAAACATATCTTTCGATAACCGGGTTTCGGCTACCATCTCTCTCACTAACGGATTTTTCCGTAATCTACGCGGACGATTTAACATATATTATTTTATTTAGTATCGAGGCTTAAAGTATCACGATTTTAATATCGAGTACCAAGTCCTGAATATCTTTTATTCTTTCCTTCGGGATGTGATTACACTGGATTTTAGATTTAGCATCAAGATTACAGTACCAGGCATTAATATTCAAGTATTTATACCTTACGCCTTAAACCTTTTAACTCAAACCCTACCTCATCTCTATACCAAATACCGCTTCGGCCAATCCAATTTCATCCGGCGAGTATGGCAAAGCGTATTTCACGCCCATTTCATCAAATTTCTTCCCGGTAGAATTACCTATGGCAATTACCTGTTGACCTGGTTCCAACAAATTGTCGGCGAAATACGCATCAACATTTGATGGGCTGGTAAAAATGAGCACATCGGCATAACTTTGATCGATGTCTTCTTCGATTACCGTTTCGTAAATTGGCAGATCGATTATTTTAGCATCAGCCGGTAATGATTTTTGGATAGACTGCAAAGAATCCTGTGCTCTTGGGAACAGTACTTGCTGACCGCCGACCAATTGTGCAAAATCTTCGGCAACTTCTGTAATATCACCGCTTTCGCCAACAAAATCGGCTATATGCCCGAATTTACGCAAGGCATCTTCGGAACCTCTTCCCACTACACCAAATTTAGTTTTCTTAGGCAGTACCGGTTTTAAGTTGAAAAAATATTCGACACTGTTACGGCTACTGAAGAAAACCCAGTCTACATGCCTCAAGATAAACTGATCTAAAACCGTTACTATCGGAAATGTACGGATTAACGAACGGCCTTCTATTTCAATATTGTTATTCTCTAATGCTCTTCGAAAATAACTATGTTCGCCAATTTCGCGCGAAATAAAAACTTTAGCAGGCTTCTTTCTATCTTTACTAAACTTGTCAACAATTTTCTCTGCCAAACCTTCTGTACTTTCTGCGCGTAAAAACAAACGTTCCGGGAAATCATCAGCAGTTTCTGCCTTCGAAGTCCAAATTTCGAATTTTCCATTCTCTTTTTTACAGTAACAGCCTAGCGGCATATGACAACCGCCTTCAAAAAGGTTTAAAACCTTACGTTCTACAGTTACAGTTTCGGCAGTATCCGGATCGTGCAGCTTTTGTAGTGCATCAAAAAGCTCAGTATCGTTTTCCCGGATCTGGATCGCCAAAGCGCCCTGTGCCGGAGCAGGGATAAACTCAGTGGTTTCTAATTCTTCTACATGTAGATCGTTTACATCAAGGTTTAAGCGTTTAACTCCTGCTTTTGCAATCAGGATGGCATCGTAATCTTCATCACGGAGTTTTTGGATACGGGTGGGTACATTTCCGCGCAAATCTTCAACCTCTAAATCGGGGCGTAGCCCAAGTAACTGGGCTTTACGGCGGTTAGATGAAGTGCCCACCATTGCTCCTTTTTTCAGCGACAATTTCTGAGAAACATCTACGCAATCTTTTAAAATCAACAGGTATTCGCTTGCTTCTTCCCTTGGTGGCAAAGCAGCAATTATCAATCCTTCAGGATGTGTAGTCGGCAAATCTTTAAGGCAATGTACAGCCAGGTCAATCGTTCCGCCCAAAAGCTCTTCTTCCAGTTCTTTGGTAAAAAAGCCTTTACCTTCCAGTTTATCCAATCTTAAATTCAGGATTTTATCGCCCTGAGTTTTGATGATTTTTATTTCTGCTTCAATTCCAATGGCGGCCAATTCATCTTTTATATGATTTGCTTGCCATAATGCCAGGTCGCTACCGCGTGTTCCGATGGTTAATTTCTTCACTATAAAGGTTAAATGAGTTACAAATTTAAGTTAATTCGTGGTTTATACCATGAATTGTTTAAAAATGAGACAGTGAGGTTACAGAGAAGGTATTTAAAGGGATTTCTGTGACATTATGTAAATAGATATCGCAACTTTTTGTCATTCTGAAGACAGCGAAGAAGCTGTTCCGAAAGCATTATCCGTGGTGTAAAATGTTACCAGCTTGCATCACCACCATTCTTTGAACCATATAAGAAATATAAGATCAAGGTACTGACTAACAATGAGAGATCTTTCATTTTATTCAGGATGACAGAAAAAGGATGATAAAAACTAAGTTTGGTATTCTTTGCACCTGCCCTTAGCGATCTTTGCGGTGAGTTAAGATTGGTTCACCAAAATTTCTTTGGCCATTACCATTGGAACGCTGATGTATTTTTTCTCCATGTAATTCATTACACGCTCCAGAACTTCGCGCGAGGCATCGTCCATCTGGCTAATTTCATCAGCGAAAACGCCATTAATAGCGGTATTCTTAATTTCCTTAATCTTTCTTGGCACTTCCTGCATGGCCAGTTCTATACGCCGTTGTTTCAATACAGAGAAAAATTCGGTAATGTTGTTACTGATGATCTCTTCTGCGTGAACCAGTTCGTTATAGCGTTCCTGGATATTTTTACGAGCCACTTCTTTCAGCGATTCTACTTCGATATAATGTACCGGGTTATTGTGTATCACGGCAGGGGTAACATCGTTGGGCACAGCAAGATCAACAATTACTTTTTTGCCATGATCGCCATTCAATAGCTTAGCATATAATGCTTCGGTAATAATCGGCTCGGTAGAACCGGTACAGGTAATAATTACATCAAATCCTTCATTAAAATCTTCAAGTGCCGCTAAAGGATAAGCCTTACCACCTAGCTCTTCAGCCAAAGATTCGGCTTTAGAAAGTGTACGGTTAAAAATCGAAAAATTAGAGTATTTATGCTTATTAAGGTATTTTGCAATATTCTGATTGGTTTCGCCGGCACCGATAATCAATATACGTGAGTTACCACACATATTTAATTCTTTTAATTTACGGTACGCCAATGAAACCACCGAAACGGGGTTTTTTGATATATTGGTATGCGTGTAAACTTCTTTTGCGGTTTTAACCACACGATCCATAATCATGCGCATGTAATCGCCGGTAAATCCGGCATCGCGGCAGTTTTCATAAGCTTTACGGATCTGCGCAAGAATTTCTTTTTCTCCAACTACCAAACTCTCTAAAGAGCATGATGTTCTGAGCAAATGATTAAAGGCCTCTTCATTTTCGTAAACAGAAACGTTATCAAGAAAACGCTCCATAAACTCAGGAGGCAACCCCATATCTAAAACGGTTAAGAATTTGGTTACAAATTCCTTGTCAGTTTTCTCTTTGGTAAGGAAAACAAACTCAACACGGTTACAGGTTCCAATATAGAAAATTTCGCTAACGGGAAGTTCTACTTGAACCTTTTTCAACCTGCTATCTAAACTTTGCTCACAAATAACTAATTTCCCTAAAGATTTCAGGTCGATGTGGTGATGCGTAAAAGCTATTACTTTTAAATATTCCAAGTGCTTCCGTTATTAACTATTATCGGGATACAAAAGTAACACGGTGAAGGCATGTCACTGTCATTAACCTGTAATTTACATCAATTTAGAACGGTTTTAAATAGCAACTTTCTAAGATTAAATCATATACCGATCAAGATGGGCAGATCAATCTATAAAATTTTTCTTTGGGTTTATGCCCTTTTTTACGTTCTGGCTGGATGTAACCACTTTTTATCCACTGCAGTATATTACGTAATGATGCCAAAATGGTTGCCTGCTCCTGGCTTTTTAATTTATTTTTCTGGAATATTGGAAATTGTTTCAGGGTTTTTATTGCTGTTTAAAAAGACCAGAAGGCTTGCCGCAATACTCATAATAATGATGTTGATCGCCTTTTTACCGGTTCATATCTACATGATCCAGATGGCGCCGTTTAAGCTGGGGGAAATATTGATCACACCGGTAATTGCATGGCTGAGGTTGCCACTTCAATTGTTTTTTATGGGTTGGGCAGGATATTATTACAAAAAAACAGCCTAACGATTTTTTTTATTTTGAAAAGCATAGCCAGCATTTCATTTTTAGGTTAGTCCCCGCTATTCGTTGCAATCTTTTTGTGAATGTCAGTCTGAGCCTGCCGAAAACCTGCACCAAAAGGTATTTCCACTGCTATCGGGTTTAAATAACATTTGTTCTGGTTCTATTAATGGTTCCCCGCATCATGCACTATAAATATATCATCTATTCATTGCATAAAACATATAACAAAATTAGATTTCGTAGGTTTATTATTTTATACCAATTCCCATAAATTATGATTACACAAAGCAATTTTAGCCTTAGCGGTTCTGACGGAAAATTAATTATAGGAGATATTACTTTTGACGAAAAAAATCCAAACACACCTATCGTACTTTTTGTACACGGTTTTAAAGGGTTTAAAGATTGGGGCGCCCATAATTTAGTGGCCAGGTATTTTGCCAATAATGGCTACCGTTACGTTAAGTTTAATTTGTCGCATAGTGGCGTACCGGTTGATGATCCTAAAGATGTGACTGATCTAGATACCTTTGCCAGCAATACCGTATCGAAAGAGCTTTTCGATTTAAATGCAGTACTCGATTTTATTGAAAAAGCTTATGGTAAAGACACGCAAGTAAACCTAGTTGGCCACAGTCGTGGAGGTGGTTTATCGATTATAACAGCTGCAAACGATTTACGGATCAATAAACTGGTTACCTGGAGTGCCATTGGAGATTTTGCCAGCCTGTGGAAAAAAGAGCAGGAAGCAGAATGGAAAAAGAATGGTAAAATATTCGTCACCAATGCCCGTACAAAAGAGCAAATGCCTTTAAACGTAACCTTGTTGGAAGATTTTGAAGAAAATACAGCAACATTGAATATTTTAGAAGCAGCAAAACGGGTAAATATTCCGTGGTTGATTATCCACGGCGATGATGATGTAAATGTACCTTTTGAAACTGCTCAAACCCTGGCAGAAGCCAACGCAAATAGCAGATTGGTAAAAATTGAAGGAGCTAACCATGTTTATGGCGCTACACAACCTTATACCAGCGAAACTTTACCACCACTTTTGTTTAAGGTTTGTGAAAAGGTTTTACTGTTCTTGGGAGAGTAGGTTCTTGTTATGCTGAGCAACGAAGAATCTGTGGCTTACAAAACACTGCCTGTAAATGGGGCATGCGCTTTTATTACGGGACATCCATGAGCAGATTCTTCGCTGCGCGCAGAATGACAACAAATTCTAATCATCCCCTCTTCTTACAAAATTACGCATATCGCTTCCGCTGGGGCTTTGAAAAATTTCCAGGTCGAAATAGGGCACCGCAGCCAATAGATGGTCAAAAATATCTGCTGCCACTTCTTCGAAACGTTTCAAGCCTTTTTCTTTCGAGAATACATAAATCTCAATAGGCAATCCGTTTTCTGTGGCCTGTAACTGGCGCACCATAAAGGTGAGTTCCTTATTAATATGCGGATTGCTTTCGAGGTATTTTTCCGCATAAACCCTAAAAGTTCCGATGTTGGTCATGTGGCGCCCATTAACCAGATTATTAGGGTCTACTGTATTTTCGGCATTATAGCGTTCGATAAATTGTTGTGTTTCTTTGAGGTAATCTTTCAAAAAATCGATGCTCTGTAGTCTTCCGATCAACTCTTCATCACAGAATTTAATACTCGAAATTTTGATATTGATGTGTCGTTTAATCCTCCTGCCCTCACTTTCTTCCATAGCTCGCCAGTTTTTAAACGATTCGCTCACGATGGCATAACTCGGCACAATGGTCACAGTTTTATCCCAGTTGCGCACCTTTATGGTGGTTAAATTAATTTCGGTTACTTCGCCATCAGCACCATATTTTTCTACGGTAATCCAGTCGCCCACCCGAACCAGATCGATGGCACTCATCTGTACCGAAGCTACAAAACCCAAAATGGGATCCCTGAAAACAAGGATAAAAACCGCAGTAACCGCACCGAAACCACCAAAAATATACAATGGTGATTCGTTTAACATAATGGACAGAATAAGCACAAAACCAACAATATAAAATACAATTTTGGCTACCTGTTTATAACTTCTTATAGGTTTATCGGCATATTTCTTTGATGATTCCATGATGGAAACCACCGCATTCAGGAATGCATTAATGGCAAACATTACCGCCAAAACCATGTAGATTTTAGCAAAAATCAAGGCATAGAAGTGCCAATTTTTAAAATAGACAAAAAGATAGGGAACAACATTATAAATGATATAAGCACCAAATATTAAAGCAATTGTCCTAAAAACACGGAACTCGAACAATGCTTTCTGCCAGTCAGATTTGGTTTTGGCGCTTTTTACCACTACGATAAAAATCTGTCTGGTTACAAAAATGGTGATAAACAGAAATAAAATAACACCAGCCAATCCGATAAAAAAATAAGCATAAACCAGTTCGTTACCTGCAAGGCCCTTAGCAGCCAACCAGTTTCTTAGCTCATTAAACAGGTATTGAAATTCGAGGATATTCATCAAAGCAATTTAAGATTTATTGGTTAGAAAATTAAATGGCATTCCATTCTTTTTGTCATTCTGAATGCTATGAAGAATCTGCTGTGGGGATAGCGTTGCTGTTAAAACTATGCTACAATAATGACGCAATAGTATGTAATTCGGAGCTATAGCATGTCGATTCTTCGCTGCGCTCAGAATGACCGTATTGCGGCCAGTGACAACACAGCCACAGCTCGCAGCCGGGTGATAATTTGATTAAACCTTTTCTACCCAATTCCCATCGCCTTTGATGATGTCGATCAGTTCATCTAAGGCATAAGCAGTAGTTACATTTTTCTTTACTACTTCCTTGCCGCGGTATAGGGTAATTTTATCCGGCCCGGTACCAACATAGCCATAATCGGCATCGGCCATTTCGCCTGGTCCGTTTACAATACAACCCATGATCCCTATTTTTATCCCTTTCAGATGATCGGTACGCGAACGGATCAGCTGAGTAGTCTCCTGCAGGTCGAAAAGGGTACGGCCACAACTCGGACACGAAATATATTCTGTTTTACTGATCCTGGTACGGGTAGCCTGTAAAATCCCAAAACTGGTCGAATTGATTAATGAAAGGTTTTGTCCTTCTGCGTCAATCCATACGCCATCGCCAAAACCATCGGTAAGCAAAGCACCAAGATCGGTCGCTGCGTAGAGCATTAAATGATCGGCATCAGCATCCTGGTAAGTTCTTTTTATAATTACCGGAACCTGGATGTTTTGCGCCTGAAGGCCTACAAAAAACGCCCTTTGCTCAGCCATTCCGTGGGCTGAAGAGGTTTTTAGGATTAAAACAACGTTAGGTTGAAATGTTGGAATGTTAAAATGTTGGAATGTTTGGGCATCAACCTCTACAAAATTTAAGACCTCGTCTTTAATCTCAGCTTGGCTAAATTCTTCGAATGAAAATAAAGGGTGGCAGTTATTCCTGTCTTTTAATTTTAACCAGGTAGCATAATTGTAAACTTGTTTTAAATTGCCCGGAAAAGAAAAAGAAGGCAGATTATCGCCTAAATAAGCTAAATCACATGCCTGATCGGCCAGATTGTATTTATCTAAACCCGCACTATAGTTATACCCCACAGCGCTTAAAAAGTAAGGGTCTTTTAAATTTTCTTTAGAAACATCGATCATCACTACCGGGTGGTGGTGCCCTCCGATATGTTGTACTGGATTGGTAGTGCGACGGTTGTATTCGTAAGGACTGTAAGTTGGGAGCTGGGGGTTGGGAGTTGGGAACATTATAGGCGACTCAAAACTCTTAACTCCAGGTTCCGAACTCCTTTTCGAGTATCGATCGGCTAAAGCCTTGGCTACCGGTGCTTCAAATTCGGGATCTTCCGTTAAAGAAACACGGATGGTATCGCCCAATCCATCTTCCAGTAAAGTGCCAATCCCAACTGCCGATTTAATTCGCCCATCTTCTCCGTCACCGGCTTCGGTTACCCCCAAATGTAAAGGGTAATTCATCCCCTCCTTAGCCATGGTTTCGACCAGCAAACGGTAAGCCTGTACCATTACCTGGGTGTTACTGGCTTTCATTGAAATTACCAGGTTGTAATACTGCTGATCTTCGCACATGCGGATAAACTCCATTGCCGATTCGACCATCCCACGCGGCGTATCGCCATAATGGCTCATAATCCTATCGGAAAGGGAACCATGGTTGGTCCCGATGCGCATGGCCGTACCGTATTCTTTACAGATTTTTACCAAAGGGATAAACTTTTTGTAAATCCGGTCTAGCTCTGCATTGTAAGCATCCTGGGTATATTCTATATTTTCGAATTTCTTTTTATCGGCGTAATTACCGGGGTTAACACGCACTTTTTCAACAATGCGGGCTGCCATTTCAGCTGCATTTGGTGTAAAATGGATATCAGCAATTAATGAAACATTGTAACCGCGTAAACGCAGTTCTTTTTTAATATTGGCCAGATTTTCGGCTTCTTTAATGCTTGGCGCAGTAATACGGACATACTCGCAGCCCGACTCAACCATACGGATAGTTTGTTCTACGGTGCCCAAGGTATCCATGGTATCGGTAGTGGTCATGGATTGGATACGGATCGGGTTGTGACCGCCCAAAGCGATATCGCCAATATTTACCTCGCGGGTTAAGTACCTAGAATAAGCTGTTAAACTGTTGCAATATCCGCCAGCCAAATCGTGTTTTGCCAATATTTTTTCCATTTGGGTGCAAAGATAAGGATTGTTGGAATTTTTGATGTTGTTATGTTGTAATTAAATCAGCTGATTTATAAAGGAATCATTTGATTTTTTTTGAAACAGGGGTGCAGCATTGCCTGATAAATGCAGCCCCGCTTAACGCTTTATTTCATTGCACCTCGTGTTCGCTTTAATCGGGTTTATTTTTTAACGGTGGGTGGGTTTGGCCCAATTGCACCGGTCTAAGTTCATAAACGGGATGGAAGCGGCATCCTTTGGCTCTCAGCCTGAGCGTAATACAGGGCTAGCCAAAGATATAGTGTACAGCCCGACTAACGATAAGAGAGGCGCATTGCCCCTGCTTTTCTAACTTAAATTAACCTGTCTTTTATCACCAGCGTATTGGCGGCAATATCATGCCAGCACTGATTCTTCTTGTTCAAAAAACTGTAGAGATAGCCAAAAAAAACCGGGATTACAGATAAGATTTTCGAAAAATTCCTGACCAGGGAAATGCCGAAAGAAACCCGGCTCCCTTCTAAATCGGTTACTTTAATATTCAGCAGTTTTTTACCGATGGTAGCCTGGCTTTTAGATGCTTCGGCAATACTGCCATAAATAAGTTTAACAATAAATATGGAGGGGAACGGCACCAAAAATGCCATAATGCGCTGATCTTTCCCTTCGATAAAAATATAACTTGTTAAAATGATAACGGTGTAAAACCCAAAAATGATGAAATGATCGATTACCGAAGCGAGTAAACGCTGATCGAAAGCAGCAAAATATTGGGGCGCGGTTTTTTGATAGCTAAAACCCAAAAACTCACGCAATTCGGGTATTGCGTGAGCTTCTTTATAATCGTCCATTCCGGGTTTGCGTACAAAGGTATTCGCACTGATGTTCAAATCTTTCAGTTCGGCTAAACTATACGGTCCCTGCGGTTTACCATTAATTACAACTGTGTATTGATCAGGATTCATTTAAATTGGGATTGCTTGTATTTAGGGTTTGCAGGATCAGGGCTTTATTAACAGCAAAGTTCATATTGCGTTTTTAACCTTACACCCTCCACCTTAAAACCTTCTGCCTTCCTAATACCTGCTCACTTCAAAGTTACTCAATCCGCCGTCTAAATTGATAAAGATTTTTTTAGTCGACGATTTATAATTGGAGGTTTCATAAACGCCATCGCTCAATTTTTCAAATCCATCGAAATCTTTTGCAGATAAACCTGTTTTGGTTTTGATCCTGCAGCCGGCACCATTAGGCACTTTAATTTTAACATCTGCCACTCCTGATTTTACAACCACATCGGTGATGGGCAATAAATCGCCAACTTTAATATCAAGGGCAGCAGCTCCGCCATCAAAGCGGAAAGTACGCACCTTGTAAGGAGAAAAATCGAAGTTGGCTTCTCCGGCGCCCAATTTCATCAATACATCCCAGGTAGCTTCTTTGTTTAATTTAAAGTTTACCTCATTACCGTTATCTCCAAAATTCCATTTACCTTTTTTATCGTCCATACTGAAAGTAAGTACGGTTGCCGAATCGGTAACAAGTTTTTTCAAAGAGAAATTACCCCGCCTTCTTTTAACATCTGCATCAATTAACGAAGAAGTTTCTCCATCGAGCTTGAATGAGATACCGCCGCCTGAAATATTCAGCACCGTTTTTTTAGCGTTATCAGCCGTTACAAAAGGTTCTGATAATTTTAACTGGTGATAGGAAGAATCGTTATTATCATCGTCGTTATCCTCATCATTGTGGTCAATATTAATATCAACATCTTTTTTAAAATGACGGCCCCACCAGTTACCATGTTCTGGAACCTGCTGTCCTTTATAAAAAAGGAAGGACAAGGCCAACACTAAAACACCAATGGAAATAACACTGCCTGTTTGTGAATTGTTCCTGTTAAAAAGGATATTTAAACCTGCAATGATCAGGAATATAGGCCAAAAGCTCCAAACGTTACGCCAATAAAAATTGATTACACCAAAATTTTCGAGTAGAAGTACACCGCCAATAAAAAGCAGAATGATACCCCATATTAATCTATCTAGTTTCATATTATTTATACTTGAGGGTTAGCGGATGTTGACTGATCATCTTTGTTTGTCGATGCTGACGGCTCATTCTCTACAACGGCTTCAGAAAAATCGGCAGTTTTTTTCTGTTCTGCTTCCTGCTGTTGATTCTGAAAAGCTGTCCAATCGTTTTTTCTTTTTGATTTGGCAATGATACTGATACCCAGCGCTATAAATATCAATGGCCACATGTACCTGAATAAGTTACGGATACTAAACCAATCGGGTATGAAATCCATTTCGCGCATCAGGAAAAAACATCCCACAACCAATAGCACTAAACCACCTATGGTTCGGCCGGTATCGTTGGGTTTATTAAATTTTGCAAAATCGGCATGTGTTTCAAACGGTGTTTTCTCTCCACCATCAACAGGTTGTGTCCAGTTCTGGTTTGCTGATCCCGCAAAAGGATCGGCAGTTCCAAATGGTTGCGCATTTGGGTTTTTCTTGCTAAAATAGTCGTTAAATTTAGAGAATCTTGCAGCCGGATCGTCATTAACCGGAACAATAATCCACATTACTATATAGGCAATTAAGCCACCTCCTGCCATAAATATGGCTGATAATGCAAACAATAATCTAATTATGGTAACCTCAACCTGCATGTAGTCTGCAAGTCCCGAAGCTACACCGGCAATCATCTTATCGTGTTCGTTTCTAAAAAGCTTCTTTTCCATAACGTTGTTCATTTTGTGTTTAAAAATCGAGCGGAGTAATTAAAACTTCATCTACGTTTACACCTTTACTTAAGTTTAAAATGGTGAATAAAGTTTCTGCAATATCTTCAGGCTGTACAAATTTTTCATCGGGGATTGTTGTTCCTTCCCAGGATGAAGTTTTAGTAGAGCCTGGCAAAAACGCTGTAACTTTAACGTTATGAGGGGCTAACTCTTGCCGCAATACATGATTAAGACTTAACATCGCTGCTTTTGTTACACTATAACTGCCACCATTTTTTACAGGCGCCTTGCTGGCTACCGAACAGATGTTAAATATATGCCCCCGTTTGGCCGAGCGCATTTTTTTTCCAAAAAATTTACTGATGTAATAACTGGCGTTCACATTTAAATACTGCTGCTTTTCGAAGGTTTCGTCATCTTCATCGAGCAAGCTGCCAGGTAAAAATGTCCCCACATTGTTTACCAAAACAGTTACATTCTCAAAATTTATAGCCGTAGAATTTAAAAAAGCATACACTTCTTCTTTAATTGAACAATCGGCCGCCTGGATAAAAACAGTATTCCCATAAGGAATTAATTCTTTTCGAAACTTTTCAAGTTCATCCAAACCCCTTGCTACTAAAACTAAATCGTACCCATTTTGGGCAAATTTAATTGCAATGGCCCTACCAATTCCCTTAGTTGATCCGGTTATTACAGCTTTCATTATTTATGGTTTAATTTTTGTTAACAAAAAACCATAATTATATTCAAAACCACGAATATTTTTGTAATAAGCAAAGAGCGACAAAATTTTATTGTTTCTTTGTAGTAGTATAGAACGATCATTTAAATTAAGCAAATATATACGGAATGAATTTTACTAATTTCGGCAGATACATCCTGCTACTCAAGTCTGTATTCAGAAGGCCGGAAAAACTGAAAATATACCTGAAAGAAATTGCCAAACAGATGGATTATGTTGGCGTAGGCTCTTTAGGCCTGATTGCCATTATTTCTACCTTTATAGGAGCGGTAATGACTTTACAAATTGCTTTCCAGCTGGTTAGCGATTTTATACCTAAAACCATTATCGGCTCGGTAAACCGCGACTCGAGTATTTTAGAGTTAAGTCCAACCATCAGTGCAATTGTACTGGCAGGAAAAATAGGCTCGGCCATTTCATCAGAAATTGGCTCGATGCGCGTTACTGAACAGATTGATGCCCTGGAAATTATGGGTATAAATGCACCGGGATACTTAATTCTCCCGAAAATTATTTCGGGCATAACCATGGTACCAATGCTGGTTATTATATCTATGTTTTTAAGTATTACAGGTGGCTATATTGGCGGTTCGGTTTCAGGGGCAGTAACACCAGCCGAATATATGCAGGGTATTACCACTGATTTTAATCCTTATACCATTACGGTTGCCCTGGTAAAGGCATTTGTTTTTGGCTTTATCATCACATCTGTTCCGGCATACGAAGGTTTCTATGTTCGTGGCGGTGCTTTAGAAGTTTCTCAGGCCAGTACAAGGGCTGTTGTAATTAGCTGTATTTCTATTTTAGCTTGCGATTATATCGTGACCCAATTGTTATTGTAATGATCGAAATTAAAGACATCCATAAATCCTTCTCCGGAAATGAAGTATTAAAAGGTATTTCCGGCCAGTTTGAAGAAGGCGTAACCAATTTAATTATCGGTGGTTCTGGTTCCGGAAAAACAACATTGCTTAAATGCATGGTGGGTTTACACCAACCTGATTCGGGTTCGGTATTATATGATGGCCGTGATTTTACCCCGATGACTTACGAGGAGCGCATCGAAGTACGTAAAGAAATCGGCATGTTATTTCAGGGATCTGCCCTGTTTGATAGTATGACTGTTGAAGAAAACATTATGTTTCCATTAAACATGTTTACTGATCAAAGCCGGAAAGAAAAACTCGAAAGGGTTGATTTTTGCCTTGAACGTGTTAACCTTGCAGGCAAAAACAAGTTATTCCCGGCTGAATTATCGGGTGGTATGAAAAAACGTGTGGGTATAGCCCGTGCCATTTCCATGAACCCCAAATATTTATTCTGCGATGAACCCAATTCAGGACTGGACCCAAAAACTTCAATCGTAATTGATGAACTGATCAAAGAAATTACCGAAGAATATAAAACGACCACCATTGTGGTAACGCATGATATGAACTCAGTAATGGGTATTGGTGATTATATTTTGTTCTTGCATGAAGGAAAGAAATTCTGGGAAGGTAGCAATAAGGAAATAGCCCATACTGATATTCAGGAACTGAACGATTTCGTATTCGCCAGCCGCTTCATGAAAGCCGCAAAAGATAAGTTTTAAGAAAATCGTATATTTGTATATGACTACGGTTACAAAAAATATCATTCACAAATTGGAAACCTTACCAAAAAGCATGGTAAAAGAGGTAGAAGATTTTATTGATTTTTTAAAAGCCAAACATTCAAAAAGTTTTCCTAAAGCGGAAAGTGAAAAAACAAATGTAGTTGAAGAACCAAAAAGCTTATATGGTGCCGCAAAGGGTACAATTCTTTATATTTCTGATGACTTTAATGAGCCATTAGATGAACTAAAGGATTACATGTAATGCATTTTTTATTAGACACACATATTTTTTTATTTTTTATCAATGGGTATAATTCTATCTCAAAAAAAGTAATTGATATCATTAATAATACTGATTCAGAAAAATATATAAGTTTAGTAAGCATTTGGGAAATTACAATCAAGCTTAATATTGGAAAGCTAAAGTTAAAAGATGATATTAATTCTATCTATCAACTGCTTCAGAAGCACGGTGTAGAAGTACTCCAGCCATCTAAAAGTGATTTTGTTACCTATTCTACATTGCCTATAATACATAAAGACCCATTTGATAGATTAATTATTTCACAAGCACTAACAAATGATTTAACCTTGATAACTGATGATCAATACATCAAAGGTTATCCAAATTTAAAGTTATTTAAATAAATGATACAATTACTAGCCCCCACCCACTGGAAAGATTATGAACTGATTGATTGCGGGGATTTTGAAAAATTAGAACGTTTTGGAAATGTAATCCTTATCCGTCCTGAACCCCAGGCGGTATGGAAAAAAAAATATTCAGAACAGGATTGGAAAAAAGCGGCCAACATTACTTTCAGGGGCCGTTCGGCTACTTCAGGCGAATGGATTAAAAAAAAACAATCTATCCCCGATCGTTGGCATGTAGAGTATAAAAACAACGAAGTGGCCATTAAACTTCGTTTAGGCTTAACTTCTTTTAAACATGTTGGGGTTTTCCCTGAACAGGCCGTTAACTGGGATTTTATCTCATCATCAATCAAAAAATTTAAAACGCCGCAACCCAAGGTTTTAAACCTATTTGCTTATACCGGTGCAGCATCTCTAATTGCCAATGCTGCTGGCGCAGAAACCACCCACGTAGATTCGATTAAACAGGTAGTTACATGGGCCAATGAAAACCAGGAGCTTTCCGGCCTGAAAAATACCCGCTGGATGGTAGAAGATGCCCTGAAGTTTGTGAAAAAGGAACTCAAAAGAGGCAAAAAATACAATGGTATTATCCTCGATCCACCGGCTTATGGCCACGGCCCTAATGGCGAAAAATGGAAACTCGAAGACCATATCCAGGAAATGATGCAGGATGTAGTACAGTTATTGGACGAAAAAGAACATTTCCTTATTCTAAATACCTATTCACTTGGTTTTTCATCAGTAATTGTCGACAACTTAATCCGCACTTCTTTTCCTTCGGTTAAGAATCTCGAAACGGGAGAACTTTATTTACAGGCTACTTCGGGCATAAAATTACCTTTGGGTGTTTTCGGCAAGTTCTGTAATGTGTAAATGTTGATTACTTTATTTTAAACTATCAAATTTCCGTCCTACTTTCATCGGTTCGGAAAAAGCTAAATTTAATTATCTAAATATATCCATGAAATTCCCTCAATTAGCAGGCACCATAATACTTGGTTTTGCCGCAATCAGCTTATTCGCCAACTGCAATTCAGACGGTAAAGGCAGAAGCAGCATTGGTAAAATCTTCTCATCTGATACTACTAAAAAGAAAACAGACTCAACAGCAAACGTAATGAAACCTGTTGATCCGAAGCTTTACGATTCGTTGGTAAAAAAATTGGCCAATGGAGATACAACCGGAAAATGGCCGGTAAAAAAACAACCTTATCCTTTGGCCGGAGCCATTCTGCCTTTTAAACGTATTGTTGTTTATTATGGAAACCTGCACTCAAAAAAAATGGGTGCACTTGGCGAATATGCGCCTAAGGAAATGTGGCAACGTTTAAATGCCGAAGTAAAGCATTGGGAAAAGGCTGATCCGACCACCCCGGTGCAACCAGGATTACACTATATTGCCGCGGTAGCCAGTGGAACACCCGGAAAAGATGGAAAATACATCAACAGGATGGGCGATAAACAGATCGATTCTGTTTTAAAAATTGCCAAAATGCAACCTAATACCATCGTATTTTTAGATCTCCAGGTAGCTTTAAGTACCATAAAAGCAGAATTGCCACGTATTGAAAAATACCTTGAACTGCCGTACGTACATTTAGGGATCGACCCAGAATTTTCGATGAAAGATGGTTCACTGCCGGGCAAAAAAATAGGCACTTATGATGCTGCTGACGTAAATTATGTAACCCAATACCTGGCCGATATTGTAAAAAAACACAATCTGCCTCCAAAAGTATTTGTATTGCACCGCTTTACGAAAAAAATGGTAACTAACGCTGCAAATATTAAACTCCGTCCCGAAGTACAGGTTGTGGTACACATGGATGGATGGGGCGAACCGGAATTGAAAAAAGGAACTTACCGCCATTTTGTTCAGGGAGAACCGGTTCAGTTTACAGGTTTTAAACTCTTTTACAAAAACGACCTTAAAAAAGAGCCTAAACGTTTAATGACACCAGAAGAGCTGCTAAAGCTTACCCCAAAACCGATATATATTCAATATCAATAAATTTAAGGCCTGTAATTGTAATTACAGGCTTTTTCATTTCCCCTTGGTTAGAAAAACTATTAAGATCAGTGCTAACCGCCTGTAGAACATTGCCTACTTAAAACTTACAGGAATAATCGCTATCAAGCTAGTCTTTAATATCAAAAAAATGTCTTTTTTTGACATTAAGATTAAACTAAACTATTATTTATGTAGGATATGCAAACAGCTACACTTGGCGGAGGCTGCTTTTGGTGCACCGAAGCCGTTTTTCAAACGTTAAATGGAGTAAGTCAGGTTACATCAGGCTATATGGGAGGAGATTTGAAACATCCTACCTATATGGAAATTTGCAATGGAAATACCGGCCATGCAGAAGTGATCCAAATCGAATTCGATGAAAGTATTATTTCTTTCCATGAACTTCTGTTGGTATTCTTTAAAACCCATAATCCAACCACCTTGAACAGGCAAGGTAATGATGTTGGTACGCAATACCGTTCGGTAGTTTTTTATGAAAACGAAGATCAGAAAAAACAGACGGAGAAAATGATAGCGGACTTAACGCAACAAAATATTTTCGATAAGCCTATTATGACGGAGGTTTCACCAACAGCTGAATTTTATGAGGCAGAAGACTATCATCAGAACTATTTTAGCAACAATCAGGGAAAACCATATTGTGCATTTGTGATACAGCCAAAACTGAATAAATTTGCTGCTGATTTCAGAGCGAAAATTAAACCGGAGTTACTTGAATAATTAAAAAACCTCAAATGTAAGCAGGCCGTGCTGGCTGGCCGTGTGTATATCCCTCCATACCCGATTAATCTCCGATCCTTTTTTGGCCGCCTCCAAACCACAGTACGGAAACAGAATACCTGCAATGCGCCAACAGGTATGAGCCAATTTACGACTGATTGCACTAACTTTGACTAGCTTAACATCGCTTATTTGACCATTATCCATTAACTCCATCCACGATTTATCAAATGCGGTAAAGAACTGCTCACGCAAGGTTTGTACTTCATTTTTACAGCGGTTTAACTCGGCTGTAAAAAACCGGATCTGCGCTTCGGTAAATCTCTTCATGCTGGAACGGGCATGAAAAGATTTTTCCACCAGCCGGATAAAATGGTTGGTCATGCCGAGGCTGTTAACGGCCAAAGTTGTTTCGGCAAGCTGTAAAAAGGGATAATCAAAGCCCGAATCTGTTAGTTGGATGCCCTCATTAATGGTAAAAGTCCTGTTTTCGGGTACCTCAAGGTTTTTTACTTCAAAAGCATGACTACCTGTGGCTATTAAACCAAAGTAAGACCAACCAGGTAAAATATGAACTTCTGCCTTTTTCAGGATAAATGATTTGATAACGGGTTCGTCCTTTTCATCCAGAATATCGTTGCCGTTTTCATCTTTAAGGAAACAGTTGGCCGTAAATACAGTGGCATGCAAGGCGCCGCTGGCATAGTTCCATTGCCCGTTTATACGGTAGCCGGTTTCAGTTTTAATTGCCTCGCCACCAACTGCACCACTGCCTGCAAAACAGACCTCCCTGTCTGCAAAAATTTCGATTGCCAGTTCAGGATCTAAAAAGCCTGCAAACCATCCCGCACCGGTACATAAAGTAACGGTCCAGCCAAGGCTCCCATCAGCTTCGGCAAGTTGTTCTTCTAAACGCAGAATTTCAGGAAGTTTTTTATTGGCGCCTCCATAAACTTCAGGCACAAAAAGTTTGAACCAGTTTTCCTGGTAGGCCAGTGCTAATATTTCGGGATGCAACTTGCCCATTTCTTCAGAAAGGGCGGCATATTTGGCAACTTTTTCCTGCCAGTTAAGGGTTAAGGTATCATCCATTGTATTCCTGCTTTAAGATTGGGCCAATTTAAGCCTGCTTTTGTTGATGATTTTTTTCCAGTCAAAGAAACCAAAAATGGCCACTGTAAATAGAAAGGTAGTTAAGCAGGCCATTAGCGGCAGTTTTTTATGGAACAATAAGGGGATAGCTACGATGTTGGAAATATTGAGGAAAATCCAGTTTTCTATTTTACGTTTGGCCAGTAACCACATCCCTGCCCAGGCAGTAGCTGAAACAAAAGCATCGAAAAGTGGTACATCCGAATCGGTAAAATGCCTTAATACCAGAAATAATACGCCAAAACCAATTACTGAAATCAGCACTGCAATGGTTAATTCATTATTATTTGACCACGATACCTGGTTTTCGGCTTCCTGTTTTCTTTTCTTCCAGATGATCCAGCCATACACGCTCATTACCAGGTAGTAAATGCTTAAAAGCGTTTCTGCATATAGTTTCACGTTTAACAGCAGGAACATGGATAAGAGGATAGAAATGATACCAGTTGGGTACAGCCAGATGCTGTTCTTTTTGGCCAGTAAAACCTCAGCTACGCCAAAACCCACAGCCAGCCATTCGATAAAAGAGGTATGTATAATCTGCTCCTGAAAAAGCTTAAACCAATCCTGAAAATTCATTTACAACATTTTGCTAAAAATTATTGAAAACTGCTTTCAGGGCGAAACAGTACGGTAAACGCTAACCTCTTTCCTACGTCGGTATTATCCGCATCAGGTACATTAAAGGCGGAAGGTTAATCGTGTAGGGTTTAAGGTTAATAACCTTCTACCTTAAGCCTTTTACCTTAAACCTCTAAATGGGTGTAATCTCAGCAAACTGATTTAAAAAGATTTTAAACCAATTAGCACCCCTTTGAGCACGGCAAATATAGTTTTAAAAATGCTAGATCGGTATAATTGCAATATTATTGTTTCATGTTATCAACAGGAGGTGGATCCCCTTTTCCTCCTATTCTTTTAAATGTTAAATATTCAAATTTACCATCAGCATTAATTACACACTGAAAATCAGCATTTATCTCTTTATCCCTACAGATAAAAAAATACATAAATTCTTTTCCTTTTTGAGTTTTGAACGTGGCGGACCTAAATCCTCGAACCATCCCATGGATATAGTCTAAATATTTAACCATATTCTCTTTGGATAACTTTTTTTGATAGTCCGCAGAAAGTGTACTATAAATCTGGTCGTATTTGGCGGCATTAAATTGCACTAAAAAATTCTGCACCGTTTTCTCCGCTACTTGGTCTTGAGCAAATGAACCTGTGGAAATTGAAAGAAATAATAATAAAACCAGCCTCATATCCATAAAATCTAAAACAGTCCAATTTGCCCCTTATCATCAATATCGATGTCATCAGGGTTAGTAATTTCGAAATCTATTTTTTTTACGGGTTTTTCTTCAGCTTTTGGTGCTTCTGGTTCGGCTGCTGCAGGTTTTTCTGTTTTAGGTGCAGGTGCTTCGGTACGCTCAAATTTTGGTTTCACTTTCTCTACAGCCGGCTCATCAGTAACCTTTTCTGTTGTGTCTGAAGATTCATTTGCCTCTTCAGCGGTATCTGCCGCTCCGTCGTTGCTTTCGTTATCACCTTCAGCCGGTGTTTCTTCTACTTCCTCTTCTTCAATCTCCGGTTCTTCTAATACAACCTTTTGCACATCGTGTGGCGATAAGCGGTTACCATTAGCCTTTAACCCTTTAACATCGATCATTTCGGCCAGTACAAGTTCAAGGGTTTCCGGAACCTGTGTTTTACCTTTTAATACATCGACTATAATTTTGGCAGCGGGGTTACCTGTTAAATGCAATAATTTCGACTTCGGCTCCTCACTGATGAAGATCGTTTTCTTACCGTTAGCCTGCAATTCGAATGCAAAACGTTTAATGAAATAGTTCTGCGCCTTACCTTCGAAATGTACTGCTGCAAAGATTCTTTCGGGATCAAACTTCTCGATCAGCAACAGGTTATCGTCAAAATGATTCGTTAGATCGAATGAACTCAGTTCATAGTAACCGTCTTTGTGTACCTGTAAAATGCGGTCGTCGCCATCAAATTCGCCCAGGTATTTACCGCGAGCATCAACATTCAGGCGTTTTAACAAATCATCGTACCAGATTTTAAGTCCTGATAAGGTAGAAACCCCTTTGCTTTTTAAAATGATTTTTTTAACCGGATATTTCGATACAATGTTACCCTGCGAACCTCGCCCTTTGATGGCTACTTCGGCAAAATCAAGATCGAACTGCAGCTTACGCAGTTTAGAATGCGGTTTTAAAGCCACATTTATAATTTCAGCCTCCCCGTTCGGGTTAGCGGTAAAATACAACACTTTCGAACCTTTTGATCCTTTGGTTAAATCGTATTCCTTATCGCGGGTTACCCCCACAACCGAAAATCTTTTAATATAGGATGTTCCACTGGCGCCATCTTTGTAAACCATGTTATAAACGGTACGCTCGTCGTTTTTCTTGAATACCTGCACATGGATAATGCCTTTGCCCACAAAGGTTTTATCGGCCACTTTGGTAATGATGCATTTCCCGTCTTCGCGGAAAACAATTATTTCATCAATGTCCGAGCAATCGGCTACAAATTCATCTTTACGTAAACCTGAGCCCACAAAGCCATCGGCGCGGTTTACATATAATTTTACGTTAGCCAGGGCAACTTTAGAAGCTTCAACCCGATCAAACAGGCGGATTTCTGTTTTACGCTCCCGTCCTTTTCCGTATTTATCTTTGAGTTTCTGAAACCAGGCAATGGCGTAATCGGTAAGGTGTTTTAAATGGTTTTTAACCACTTTAATTTCATCTTCCAGGTTTTTCATCTGCTCATCGGCCTTTTTCACATCAAAACGGGTGATGCTACTCATTGGCTTATCGATCAGTTTTTTAAAATCTTCGGGTTGGATTTCGCGGTAAAGCGAGGGTTTAAAAGGCTCGAACAACCTGTGTAAAACCTCTACAACCGTTTCAAAATTGCTCGAATTTTCGTACTCAGGGTTTTTATACATCCCCTCCTGGATAAATATCTTTAACAGGGAACTAAAGAATATTTTCTCCTGCAATTCATTTAAACGGATTTCAAGCTCTTTTTTAAGTAAGCCTTTGGTGTGTTTGGTATTTTCGATCAGGATATCGTTCACACTTAAGAAGTGTGGTTTATCATCCTGGATGATACAGGTATTGGGTGATATGGAAACCTCGCAGGCCGTGAAAGCATAAAGCGCATCAATGGTCACATCAGGCGAAATACCCGGTGCCAGGTGCACTACAATTTCTACGTTAGCCGCAGTATTATCCTCAATTTTCTTGATTTTGATCTTTCCTTTATCGTTAGCAGATAAAATACTATCGATAACGGAACCGGTAGTGGTACTGAAAGGCACCTCACTAATGATCAACGTTTTCTTATCCTTTTCGGTAATTTTTGCCCTTACGCGAATTTTACCGCCACGCTGACCTTCATTATAATTCGAAAAATCGGCCATACCGCCTGTAAAGAAATCTGGCAGGATATTCGGGCGTACGCCGCGTAATGCTTCCATTGAGGCGTCCAACAATTCGACAAAATTGTGTGGCATTACTTTGGTGGCTAATCCCACCGCAATACCTTCGGCACCCTGGGCCAGCAAAAGCGGGAACTTAACCGGTAAGGTAACGGGTTCATTATTACGTCCATCGTAACTTAACTGCCACTCGGTAGTATCGGGATTGAAAACCACCTCATTGGCAAATTTCGATAAACGGGCTTCGATGTAACGGGGAGCAGCAGCGCTATCGCCCGTAACCGGGTCTCCCCAGTTCCCCTGCATATCAATCAGCAGGTCCTTTTGCCCGATTTGTACCATCGCATCGCCGATAGAAGCATCACCATGTGGATGATATTTCATGGTATTACCAATTACGTTGGCAGCCTTGTTAAAGCGCCCGTCATCCATCTCTTTTAACGAGTGCATAATACGGCGTTGAACAGGCTTCAATCCATCGTTAATGTGTGGAACTGCCCGGTCCAGAATTACATAAGACGCATAATCGAGAAACCAGTTTTCATATAAACCGTTAATTGGTGTTATGGTATGTTTGTGTTCTTCGTTGATGTTTGGGTCTAGTTCTTCACTCATTTATATACAAAAATTGGCAGCGGTAAATATAATAAAAATGATTGCACAGAATGAAGACAGGTTATTCACATTTCAATCCTTCTACTGCGCGCAGGATGACAAAAAATTATTCATGCACAATAAGTACCTCAAATAATCTGGTTAAATCTTAAAAGCCTTCGACAGGCTCAGACTGACAACAGATGAGTTATGATAACTTGTTTACTCCGTACCGAGCAATACGCCCGAAACATTCCAGGCGCTTGAGCTCGAACCTTCGGGCTTGCCCATCGGAATCGTAACTTTAATGGTATGCTGTCCTGCTTTTAAATCGCCCAGGCTAATCCAGTTCGGGTTAGTCACCGTGCCGGGGCACCAGTTAGAGCGGCTTAAATCGGATGATGAGAGCCCGGTTTCAAAATTACCCGATGCAGGGTTTGATAAGCGATACGAACCGCAATCCTGACGCCATGGTGTAAAAGCAAAAACCTCCTTATTATCCAGCCATATGGTATTTTTCCTTGGTACAAACTCATCACCATTACCCCAGCCCCCATGACCTGTGGTAATGTAACGCAACCTGGCATCTTTAAGATCTTTATTGAGGGTAAAGGAAACCTCCAGGCCTTTTTCACTGCTAAACATGGTGGCATATTCTTGTCCGGCCATTTCCATTACATTGGTCGAATTGAACAATGGCATAACAACCTCTTTTTTACGCTCTTCTTGGCTTCCGTTGTGCAGCGTGATGTTCATCGAAACTTTATGCCCGCCTTTATCATAATTACCGATAAAAACGGCTACCCATGCTTCTTTTCCGTTTACTAAAGGAAAGAGCTCAGAAATATCCTGACGGTAATATACTTTTTCGGCCCAGGTTTTATCTTTTAACTTTAAGGTATTGTATTTCCCTACACCAAAAGGTGTAAAAAAGCGCATCAGTTCAATTACCGGGTTATAATTGGCCGTAGCTACAACCCCCTGGTACGTTTTCCCGTTGCCATTATCGTAAACGGGCAGTTCTTTTACCGAACTCTTCAGGGCATCCATCAGGCTGATGGTTTTATCTGTCGGGATTACAAACACCGAGCCTGTCCGGTCGTAAGCATCGCCATTCGATTGCTCGGTTAAATCGACAAAAACATTTGGGCTGCCTGGGTAAGCCGGAAATTTCACCTTCCTTGCAATCACCGTTCCACCTGCAAAACGAAAAACCGAATCGTTTGATTGAGGCTTATCAACAAAGTTGATGATTTCGTTATTAAATACATTCAACGTGGTAAACCTGCTTTTCCACAACAAATCTTTATAGGTTAATCCATCGCTCAGGTTTGCATTTATTTTGGTTAAATCAATCGTGTTTACATTTTTAACCTTTTCAATTTTAGTTGCGGTAACAAAGCTATTGCCATTACGTACCTGCTCTAACACTAAACCCAGGTTTTGGCCTAAAACCGTAGGTGCGGCTTTTATTCCTGCTTCAACAGTATACCACAAATCTATCCGGTTGGAGTTAACTACAATGGTGGCTCTTTTACAGGTATACCCCATTATTACCTTTATTTCGTTACCGTATTCAAAAACCTGTTTGCCGATAGCGGTACTATCAACCGTTGCCAGCTGGCTGCCCGTGCTCAGATTAGCTACCTGATATAAAAGCAGTGCGGGTTTGGTTACCAGGCTTTGTTCGTAGGGATATTTGGCCTTATGGTCCAGAATACTGGCATTACTGATTAAATTCTGTGTGGCAGTGGCAATTACCACCGTAGCGTTGCGATCTTCTTTGGGTTTGCCATCGGCAGAGCGGAAATAAGTAATTTTATAAGCTCCATTGCTTTTAAGTGTGCCCTGGGCTTGAAGGTTAAGTGAAATAAAAACCGAAAAAATGAGGATGTATACCTGTTTCATAGTGGCTAAAAAACCAAATATAGGGAATAAAAGTCTGAGGTCCGGGGGTCGGGAGTGTGAAGTAAGCCTTGCGTAGCAGATTTTAAAATTAAGAGCTCTTTTCACCATATTGAATCCACGGTTAATTACGGTTCATATCAACTCAAAAGCAGCGAAATGCTTACCCGCACAATATTGAAGGCTCTATTGTGCCAACCAGAGCAAAACTTTTATAAATAAACCTGACAGAGCGATTAGCCCGCAGTGAAGTGCAATGAAACGAGTACTAAAAGCGATGGCGGGACGAAAGCACCTATGAAATACAGAACGCTCATTTTCAAAAAATACGGCGGCCCGATCCAATTGCTAAAGGATCGGTACCACCAAGCCAGACTGTAACGGGCAGGAATAGATCTATTTCGAGATAGGTTTAGCTTCGCTGAGCCTTCGGGTTCTCGACTTCGTTGCACTTGGCTCGAAATGACGCTCCATCTTACCGCTCCAACCTATCTTCAGCAAAGGCAAAGGGCAATAAACTTTTTACGCTGGGTACTTTCAATATCTCACCATTTAAACAATAAAAAATCACCTCAATGGGGCTTTGTTGTTTGCGTTCAAACTCGATCATCACCTGTAAACAACCTCCGCAGGAGGTAACAGGCTTTAAAATCTCGAAATGATCAGTCTGTGCGGTAATGGCCATACTTTCAATCACTGCTTCTGGATTTTTAGTACCGATAGCAAAAAGCGCTACCCGTTCGGCACAAAGTCCTGATGGATAAGCCAGGTTTTCCTGGTTGCTGCCTAAAACTATTTCGCCAGAAGCCAGGCGAATGGCTGTCCCCACCCTAAACTTAGAATAAGGAGAATATGAGGTAGCTAAAGCTTGCTCGGCCTGCTGACACAATGTGCGGTCTTTTTCTGTTAATTCATCAATACCTGAGTATTGTTCAAAAGATATATTTAGATTTATTGAATTCATTTTAAACTTTTTTTGCGCCGCCAATGTTAAATTTTTATAACGGGCGAACAATTTAAGTTATTTTTTGTATTATTTTAGTAAAAAGTGCCTTAAAATTAATTTTAATGGCATGCTCTTAACATTTATAAAAACACCAAACAGGCTTAGCTTTGAATAAATACGTACGCAAAAGTTTCAAAATTTTACTGTGGTTCATTGCCTCCATTATCATATTAGTGGTCGGTTTAGCATTATCTTTAAATATTCCAGCCGTTCAAAATTTTGTTAAGGATAAGGCCATTAATTACCTCAAAACCAAAACCAAGACCGAAGTTAGCCTCGAAAGCATTAAGATTGCACTGCCTAAAGATGTTGTATTAAATAAATTCTATATCGAAGACCGAAAGGGTGATACCTTATTATATGCCGAAAAACTGGCAGTCGACATTAGCTTGTTTAAACTTTTAAAAAATACAGTTGAAGTCAACAACATCGAGCTTAAAAACATACGGGCCAATGTTAAACGCATTAATCCCGACACTACATTCAATTTTTCTTTTTTGGTTGACGCCTTTGCCAGCGACCAGAAAAAACCCGAGGAGAAAGTAAAGAAAGATACGACCTCAACCCTAAAATTCTCAGTCGACCGGATTTCATTCGAAGATATAGGCCTCACCTACCGTGATGATGTGGCCGGCAATAACGTTAAACTTTACCTTGGTGCTTTTAAAACCAAAATCAAGGATTTCGACCTCGCCAACCAACACTACGTAATTAAGGAGCTAAGCTTAACCAATACTTCTTTACGGTATTTGCAGCAAAAACCCTTAACCCAACTGGTGCAACACATCACCAATAGTGTAGACAGTACCGAGAAAGAACAGGGTAAACTGCCTTTAATAGAAGTACAGAATTTTGTTTTCAGCAAGGTAAAAGTCAATTACGACGACCAGGTTTCGACCACCAGGGCGGTTGCAGATGTTAACGACCTCGGCTTGGTTAACCTCAAGGTTGACTTAACCAACAGTCAATATGCCGTTGATGATGCACATTTAAACCAGTCGAATATTCTTTTTGCCTTCAAGCCAGCACCCAGTAACGATTTAAAAAAAGTAAAGGATACGGTGTTACCCGAGAAATCGACACTTGGACTAATTATTAAAAACATTAGTCTGGCCAATAATGATGTACAATTTGACAACCTTGGCGCTAAACCAGCACCAAAGGTAATGGATTTTAACCACCTCAAAATTGCCGGGCTAAATTTAGGTGCCAGCAATGTAACTTATAGCGCAGCCGGCATAAAAGCCAATGTTAAAAATGGCTCGTTAAAAGAAAAAAGCGGTTTTGTACTAAACGAGCTTAAAGGCGATGCGGTGTATAACGACAAGCAGATTAAACTGAGCAATTTTGTGCTCAAAACCCCGAATACGACCATCGATAATGCTACCGAGCTTAATTTTACTTCAATGGATGACCTCACCAAACATCCCGAACGGGTAAAACTTAACCTGGCCTTTAAAAATACCACCATTGGTTTAAAAGATGCAGGTTATTTCAGCGATGCAGTTCCGGCCAGTTATCGCAACGAAAAAATAAAGCTCCATGCTGATGTTAATGGCTATTTAAACAACCTAAACATTCCGAGTTTACAAATTAGCGGATTAAAAAACACGCAGATTGACATTAGCGGAAAGGCAAAAGGATTGCCCGATGTTAAGAAAACCTTTCTCGATTTAAACATCAAGAAATTACACGTTACCAAAAGTGATATCCTGGTGGCTGTTCCTAAAAAATCGCTCCCTCCTACTCTCGAATTACCCAATGTGATCGATGCAAAAGGTAATTTTAAAGGATCGATGACTGATTTTAACACCAACATGAATATCCTAACAGATATGGGCGGTGCCAATGTTGTGGCAGGAATGAAAGGTCCTAAAGGCCGAGAAAGTTACCAGGCCGATGTTAGCCTGAACAATTTTAATGTAGGCCGTTTGTTAAAAATGCAACCTAAACTAGGTCGTGTTTCAGCAAAAGCACGGGTAGCGGGTACTGGTTTAGACCCCAAAAAAATTAATGCGAAGTTTAATGCAAAAGTGTTAAGCGCTTATTACAATAAATATACCTACCGCAACTTAAACGTAGCCGGTACCTATGCCAACCAGAATGTAACAGTAAAAAGCAGCATGCCTGATAGTAATGCCAATTTCGCCCTTGATGCAAAAGTTAACCTGGCTGGTAAATACCCAAGTGTAAAAGCCGATTTAAATTTAAAGCAGCTTAACCTGCAGGCTTTAAACTTTAGCCCTACAGTGTTGAGTGCGGCTGGTTTGATTAAAGTAGATTTAGCTACTGCCGATGCCGATTATTTAAATGGATCAGTTGATGTTACCGGTCTGCAGGTAGTTAAAGATAAACAGCGAATTAATGTAGATACCATTTTTGTACGTGCCAAAAGTACGGCTACGGAAAATGAACTCACGCTGAAATCGGAAATCCTATCGGCCAAAATTGATGGCAAATACCAGCTAACCAAGGTCAGTAATGCCATTATTAACGAAATAAACAAATATTACGCTTTCGGTACGGTTACCAAAGTTCCCGATCAGCGTTTAAGGTTCTTTGTACGTATCTACGATTCAAAACTGCTAAAGAGCTTTGTGCCCGAATTAACTGTGTTTAAACAATCGCAGTTTTATGGCTTAATTGATACCCAGAAAGACAGCCTGCAGATTAAGGGTAACTTCCCGCAGGTAGTATATGGCGATTTCAAAGTAGATACCACGGTTTTAAATATCAATAACGATAATAATAAATTAGATTACAGCTTAACAGTTAAAAGCTTACAAAGTCCATCTGTTGCACTTTTTAATACAGAAGTAAATGGCGATGCTGCTAACAACAATTTAGGTATAAATGTTTTCTTACGCGACAGGCAGCGTAAAAACAAATATGTAATTGGTGGCAATTTCCAATCGATTAACAAAGATTTTAAATTCACGCTCGACCCGCAAAAACTCCTGCTCGATTACCAGAAATGGGTGGTTTCGCAAGACAATTACATCCAATTTGGCGCTTCGGGAATTTTGGTCAACCAGTTTCAGATCAGCAACAGCGGCCAATCGCTTGCGATTAACAGCAACCCTACCGAGCCAAATGCACCTTTAGCGGTTGAGTTTAAGGATTTCCAACTGGAAACACTTACTAAATTTGCCGAAACCGATACCACTTTGGTAGGCGGCCGTCTAAATGGTACTGCCAATGTGAAAGACCTGGCAACAACCCCAAAATTTGAGGCCAACCTGACTATCGATCGGCTGCGCTACCAAAAAGACGAATTGGGCACTTTACGTTTAGCCGTAAACAACAATACCGAAAATGCCTTCGAGGTGAATGTAGCCTTAACAGGTGTGCATGAACTTCGGGTCAATGGTTTTTATTACACCGCTCCCCAGAGCGCGCTTGACCTGACTGTTAATATCGATAAGATTGAAATGAAAAACATTGAAAGTTTATCAGCAGGTCAGCTTAAACGAGGTACAGGTACCTTAACCGGGGCATTAACTGTTAAGGGGGCATTAACAGCACCAAAAATATTGGGCGATTTAACCTTCAATAACGCTGGTTTTAATGTAGCTTACGTAAATTCTTATTTCCGGATGCCAAACGAGAAGATTTCATTCACCGAAGAAGGGGTTAGCTTTAACAATTTTACGCTAATCGATTCTTTAAACCAGAAAGCTACCATTAACGGAAAAGTTTACACAAGCGATTTTAAAAGTTACCGTTTCGGCCTGGATATCAAAACCAATAATTTCAGGGCGCTGAATTCGACCGCAGCAGATAACGACATGATTTACGGAACGGTTTTCTTAACCAGCAACATTAAAGTGCGCGGTGATCTTAACCAACCCGATGTAAACATGAACATCAGGGTAAACAAGGGAACCAAATTTTTCTTTGCCCTGCCGGCTAACGATCCATCCATCATCGATCAGGAAGGCATTGTTCAGTTTATAGATGAAGACGCACCGCCGTTTAATGGTAAAAGAGCATTGAAAGTAGACAGTATCAGCAAGGCACCTATTAAAGGTTTAAATTTGGTTGCTTCAGTAAATATAGATCCTGAAGCTGAACTTAACGTAGTGGTAGATCCGGCCAATGGCGATAACCTGAACGTTAAGGGCGATGCCGATTTAAATGTGACGATGGATCCCAGCGGTAAAATCAGCATGACAGGCCGTTACGAAATTGTTGATGGTTCGTACAACCTTACCCTGGCTGTGGTTAAAAAAGAATTTAAACTGGTTAAGGGCAGTACCATTATCTGGACTGGTGAGCCTACATCAGCCAATGCTAACATCACCGCTTTATACGAAGTAAATGCCGCTCCCATCGATTTGCTTAATCAGCCAGATCTTTATGAAGCCAGAACGAAATTACCTTTTCAGGTTTATTTAATGATGAAAGGCGAACTGTTAAAACCCACCATTTCATTTAAACTCGATTTACCTGAAAACGAGCGTGGCGCCCTGAGCGGTCAGGTGTACACTAAGCTGATTAATGTAAACCGCGATGAGAGTGAACTGAACAAACAGGTTTTTGCCTTGCTGGCCTTAAACCGGTTTATTGCCAATAATCCGTTTCAGAGTCTGGCCGGTGGAGGTGGAGGGGTTTCTACCCTCGCACGTTCGAGTGTAAGCCAGCTTTTAACCGAGCAGCTCAATAACTTAACCTCCGATTTAATACAGGGTGTAAACCTCAACTTCGGGGTAAACTCATCAGAAGATTACTCAACCGGTTCGATGCAACAAAAAACCGATTTAGAAGTGGGCTTATCTAAAAAATTACTGAACGATCGCTTAACGGTTACTGTAGGTAGTTCATTTGCCCTGGAAGGTCCACAGGCTGCAGGAGAAAAATCGACCAATATAGCCGGAAATGTGAATGTAGAATATGCCCTCTCGGCCGATGGGCGCTACCGCTTAAGGGCTTATCGCCGTAACCAGAACGATGTTATTGTACAAGGTCAGATTATCGAAACCGGATTAGGCTTTACCCTTGTGGTAGATTACAATAAATTTAGAGAGATATTCCAGAAGAAACGAATCAGAAGAATAAGAAACATTGAACAGAAAGCACAGGATGAAAAAACTAACTAGACCACTTTTATTTGTATTGGCCTGTTTAGTTTGGGCTTGCAGCAGTACCAAATCTTTAAAACCAGGACAGATTTTGTACACGGGTGCCGAAGTAAAAATCAATCCCGATTCTTCAGGCAAAATTGATAACGAAAAGCAAATTAAAAACGACCTTGAAGCGAAAACCAGGCCACGCCCCAACAGCTCTATCTTAGGGATCAAATTCAAACTTGGCCTTTACAACCTGGCAGGTGAGCCTAAAAAGCCCAAAGGCTTCAGGAACTGGCTGCGCAGAAAGGGAGAGGCCCCCGTGCTGCTGAATGATGTAAAACTGAAGTACAACAACGATGTATTAACCAGCTACCTCATTAGCGAAGGCTACCTGCAGGCCAATGTTACTGGCGATACCGTAGTTAAAGATAAAAAGGGTAAGGCCATTTATACCGCCGTTACCGGGCAACGCTATAAAATCAATCGGGTAACCTTTCCGCCCGATACCGGTGTTTTAACACAAAACATCAATGCCAATAAAGATAAAACTTTGCTAAAGGTTGGCGACTATTACGATATTGATACCTATAAAAACGAGCGGATCAGGATTGATAACGACCTCAAAGAAATCGGTTATTTTTATTTCAGTCCTGATTATTTAATTATACAGGTTGACAGTACCATAGGCAAAAACCTGGTAAATGTAACCTTAAAGGTAAAAGATATTGCTCCTGATGCTGCATTGAAACCCTATACCATTAAAAATATCAATATCTACCCTAATTATTCCTTGAGGAGAGATAGTGTTTTAAGAAAACTAAAACCCCAGGTATATAACGATTTTAACATTTACGACAACCGCAATACCTTTAAACCTAAACTTTTTGATCGCCTGGTGTTTTTTCAAAAAGGTGAAGCTTACAACCGCAGAGACCATAACCAATCGTTAAACCGGATGGTAAATGTGGGTGCGTTTCAGGATGTAAGGGCCGAGTTTTTACCGGTAGATAGTTTCAGGAACAACCAGCTTGACCTGAATATTTATTTAACCCCTTTAAAGAAAAACTCGCTTTCTTTCTCCGTTACCGGAACCAGTAAATCGAATAATTTTGTAGGTTCTGAAGTGAAGGTTACCCAAACCACGCGCAACCTGTTCAGAAATGCCGAACAGCTTGATATCAGTGTGAGCGGTGGTTTTGAAACACAGACCAAAGGAACCTCGTTGGGCAAAAATTCATTGTCGTTTACGGCCGAAGGAAAGCTAACCTTCCCGAGGTTAATTGTTCCTTTTTACAAACCGAATAGCACCAATGCCTTTATTCCGAGAACCATTACTTCCCTTTCATACCAGATGCTGAACAGGGGCTCTGAATATACCTTACATGCCATCAAAGGGGAGTATGGTTATAACTTTAAGGAAAACCAGTATAAGGAGCATAATTTTAACCCGATTTCGATTAGTTACGTATCAACAGGGTTTCCTGATAGCAATACCAGAGACACCCTTTTTTTTAAAAATCCTCTCTTAAGATCAACTTTAGAAAACCAGTTTATCGTCGGCAGCAATTACAACTTCACCTATACCAACCAGATGGAAGATAACCGCCGGAATAACACCTATTTTTATGGGGCTTTAGAAACCGGCGGAAATGTTTGGGGATTGTTTACCTCCAAAAATGAAGAAGGGAAACGGACCATTTTTAATACCCCGCTCAACCAGTTTATCAGGGCGGAGGCCGATTTAAGGGATTATTATAAAATTACCAAAACACTGATCTGGGCCAACCGCTTAAATTTAGGTTATGGCTTTGCTTATGGCAACAGCACATCGCTACCTTTTGTAAGGCAGTTTTTTGCCGGTGGTAGCAATGATGTAAGGGCTTTCCCAGCCCGCACCCTGGGTCCGGGTACCTATAAGGTTCCGGATGATGCCATTTTTGCCGATCAGGGTGGTGATATTAAGCTGATGCTTAATTCAGAACTCCGTTTTAAAATTGTAAGTATCCTCTATGGCGCATTATTTGTAGATGCAGGTAATATCTGGCTTAGGAAAGAAGATTTGGGAGAACCTGGCAAACCGGAAACGGCCAGACTTGGATCAGGCTTTAAACTTAAAAATGCACTGAACGAACTTGCAGTGGGTACAGGGGCAGGTTTACGAGTTGATGCCAGCATTTTTGTAGTACGCCTGGATGTGGCCTTTCCCGTACGTAAACCGTATTTACCGGAAGGACAACGCTGGGTATTTAACGATATAAATTTTGGAAATAAAGACTGGCGCAGGCAAAATTTAATTTTTAATATTGGGATAGGATATCCGTTCTAGTTTTAAGATGAAAAGAACAAGAGTATTACATAAAATCAAATATTTTTTTGTTGCCATTTATCACCTCTTTATAGCTGCTGGTAAAGGCTTTATGGAAGATCGGGTAATGAAATTAAGTGCCTCGCTAGCCTATTACACCATCTTTTCACTTACACCGCTTATTATTATTGTACTTTCGGCCGCTACTTTGTTTTTTGGCGATAAAATGCAAACCAGAGACAAGTTTTTTACGGAAGTTACCGAACTGGTTGGAAAACCTGCAGCTACCCAGATACAGGGTTTTGTTGACCATGCGAATAAAACAGGCCAGTCTACCATCGGTTTAATTATCGGTATTGGTACTTTAATTATAGGTGCAACCGCTATTTTTATTGAAATACAAGACAGTATTAACCTGATCTGGAAAGTAAAAGCCATGCCTAAAAAGGGTTGGATCAAAATGCTTACCAACCGGTTACTTTCTTTCTCACTCATTGTATCGATGGGCTTTTTGCTGCTTGTTTCATTGGTGATTAACAGTATTGTGGTAGGACTTGGCGATAAACTGGTTTCACTCATTTCGGAGAGCAAAGTAGAGGATGTGATCCCTGTTGCCAATGATACCATGGCCCTGCTTATTTACATTTTAAACAATGCGCTCACACTTTCGGCGGTTACCGCAGTATTTACCATAATCTTTAAGGTACTGCCAGATGTAAATATCAAATGGAAATCGGCCATCATTGGCGCTTTATTTACTGCCGTGTTGTTTAGTCTGGGCAAATATTTAATAGGCATCTATATCGAAAAAGGAAGTACCGTTTCGGCATTTGGTGCAGCAGGCTCTATTATCATTATCCTCCTGTGGATTTACTATACTTCTATCATCCTCTATTTTGGGGCAGAATTTACACAAGCCTACGCCGAAAAATTCGACGGCGGCATATCGCCAAGTAAGTATGCTGTATTTACCAAGATTACCATTGTAGAGAAAAAGGTGGATGTATTACCTCCGCAGCACCCTGAAGATACGGTTAACCTGCCAAAATAGTAAATAGAATTGTGCCAACGTATCCTATTGGTTGGTATCTCATCGACCAGTAAAGAAATTTATCTCATCCATGATCGTCCTGCTGAACTTATTTCAGCATCTAATGATCGAGAGCCCCTGAAATAAATTCAGTGTGACGTAACACTAAAAAGTCAGGTTTAAAAAACCTGACTCTATTATTATGCTACTTCTGTAATTACCTTAGGCTCTTCCGTCACCTCATCTTTCTCGATACGCAGGTTCTTGATAATATGCTGCTGCCTGTCTGGTGTATTTTTACCCATGTAATATTCTAACAGGCTTTTAATGGTCTGATCTTTTAAAATTACAGGATCAAGGCGAATGTCTTTTCCGATAAACAGGCCAAACTCATCCGGCGAAATCTCTCCCAGTCCTTTAAAGCGTGTAATTTCAGGTTTATTGCCCAATTTCTCTATTGCATTTTTACGCTCCTCATCACTGTAACAATAAATCGTTTCTTTCTTATTACGCACCCTGAAAAGTGGTGTCTGCAAAATATAAACATGCCCCGCTTTTACCAGATCGGGGAAAAACTGCAGGAAGAAAGTCATCATCAGCAAACGGATGTGCATACCATCCACATCGGCATCTGTAGCAATTACGATATTGTTATAGTGCAGGCCATCCAAGCCATCCTCAATATTTAAGGCGTGCTGCAGCAGGTTAAACTCTTCATTTTCGTATACCACTTTTTTGGTCAGCTCGTAACAGTTTAACGGTTTACCCTTTAAACTGAACACCGCCTGGGTATCTACATCACGCGATTTGGTGATTGAGCCGGAAGCCGAATCCCCCTCGGTAATGAATAAAGTGGTTTCGTAACGTTTTTCGTGCGTGCTGTTGAAGTGAACCTTGCAGTCGCGAAGTTTTTTATTGTGCAACGAAGCCTTTTTAGCCCTGTCGTTAGCCAGTTTTTTAATGCCCGCAATATCTTTACGCTCGCGTTCCGATTGCATAATCCTTTTTAATAAGGCATCGGCAACATCAGGATTTTTATGCAGGTAATCATCAAGTTCTTTTTTAACAAAATCGTTAATGAAAGTAGCTACAGATGGCCCTTCAGGCCCCATGTTTTGTGAACCCAGTTTAGTTTTGGTCTGCGATTCGAATACCGGCTCCTGCACACGGATAGAAATGGCGGCAATGATCGACGAGCGAACATCCGATGCCTCAAACTCTTTCTTAAAAAACTCACGGACAGTTTTCACCACTGCCGCCCTGAAAGCTGCCTGGTGGGTTCCGCCTTGTGTGGTGTGTTGTCCGTTAACAAACGAATGGTAATCTTCGCCGTACTGCTGACCGTGGGTCATGGCGATTTCGATATCGGGACCAACCATGTGAATGATCGGGTACCTGATTTCCTCCGGCTTATTAAATTTAGAAAGCAGGTCGTACAGACCTCTTTCCGAAAAATATTTCTGGTTATTGAAATTTATGGTTAAACCTGTATTTAAGAAAACATAGTTCCAAACCATGCTCTCTACAAAATCAGGAATGTAGTGGTAATTTCTGAAAATACTTTCGTCGGGATAAAAAGTAATCGCCGTACCATTACGCTGCGTGGTATCGATTACCGGATTTTCGTTTACAATTTCGCCTTTAGAAAATTCTACTTTTTTAGTTTTTCCATCGCGGTACGATTGAACGGTAAAACTGGTAGAAAGCGCATTAACGGCCTTGGTACCTACCCCGTTTAAACCAACAGATTTTTGAAAGGCATTGCTATCGTATTTACCACCGGTATTGATTTTACTTACGCAATCGATCACTTTACCCAATGGAATACCCCGGCCATAATCGCGAACATTTACCTTTTGCTCAGATAGTGTAATTTCGATGGTTTTTCCCGTCCCCATCACAAACTCATCGATAGAGTTATCTACAATTTCCTTTAACAGAACATAAATGCCATCATCCTGTGCCGAGCCATCACCAAGTTTACCGATATACATACCCGGACGTAACCTGATGTGCTCTTTCCAATCCAATGAGCGGATACTGTCGTCGTTATAAATTACTTCTGCCATAATGTGTTATCTGTTTATCAATCAAAACCCGTTTCGGGCTATACTGCAACAGCGCCCAGTGGCCCAGTTACTTTTTAATCAAATTGATAATTTTTGTAGGAATAGATCTGATGCTGTTTTTACAGTTTTCAGAAATATTATACAATAATAGATTTATTCTGCGAGGCAAGCAAAAGAAAGTTTCAACATACAAACATGGAGGCTGGAATATGAAAATGGATAATGGACCGGTAGATCACATGATGTTTAATGGTTTATAGTTTAGTGATAAATAACCAATCGTTAATATTCTTCATTTTCCTTTTTACATCATCTACCTTATAATTTCCCTATCTTCATCACTTAAATTTAAATATCCTTATTCATGCAACAGAAAAAGCAGCTTTCGCTATTCGATTTATCCATGATTGTGGTAAGCCTGGTTATTGGCATGGGGGTTTTCCGCACACCGGTAAATGTGGCCGCCAAGGCGCAAATTCCGGAGTTGTTTTACCTTGCCTGGTTCATCGGAGGTTTTGTAGCTTTTTGCGGGGCATTAACCTATGCCGAAATCGGCTCACGTTTTCCGGTAACCGGTGGTTATTACAAAATATTCTCAGCAGCCTATCATCCTTCCATTGCCTTTGCCATTAACTGCATTGTTATTATTTCGAGCGCCGCATCGGTAGCCGCCATATCCATTATCGGGGCGGAGTACCTGAGCAAGATTATTCTACCCCCGGCCATGCAAAACGAAACCTACCGGGTGGCCATTGCCATTACTACTATCCTGGTATTTTATTTCATTAACCTGCTGGGTTTAAAGGCCAGTTCCAAAACCCAGAATGTATTAACGATTATTAAAATCGGGATGATTCTAACCCTTATCTGTGCCATATTTTTTGTCGGGAACACCCAAACTACTACTCCGGTTTTTAAAGCCATAAACGGTACATCACCCAACTGGACCAATTATGGCAAAGCGCTTGGTCTTTGCTTAATTGCCGTTTCTTTCTCTTACGCGGGTTACGCCCAAACCATCAATTTTGGCGGCGAGGTTAGAGAAGCCAAAAAGGTAATTCCGCGGGCAATTATTATCGGTTTAACCATAATTGTTATCCTGTACCTGGCCATTAATTACATATATGTTCAGGTTATTGGTTTCGAAGAACTGAAATCGGCAGAAAGTATAGCAGCTATACTGGCCGCCAAAATATTCGGACCAGCAGGTTTTAATGTGCTTTCAATTATTATTTTTTTCTCGGTAATGGGCTATGTTAATGTAAACTTGCTGAGTAACCCGCGGGCAATGTTTGCTATGGGTGAAGAAGGTGCCTTACCCAGGATTTTCAGCCGTATGAATAAAAAAACGGAAGTCATAACCTTAAGCCTGAGTGTTTTTACTGTTGTTGCCGTGGTGATTATTTTCTATGCCAAAACTTTTGATAAGATTTTAAACTATACCATCTTTTTAGAAAGTATTAGCATGGCCAGTTCGGCAGCCACCATTTTTATTCTGCGTAAAAGAACTGCACATCTTGATAAAAAAACCATCTATACTGTGCCTTTATATCCTATATTGCCTATTATATTTATTGCCGCTTATACTTTTGTGGCCCTGAGCATTTACGCCGACGATCCCGATGCTGCATTAAATGGTTTATATATTTTTATCGGCTTTCTGGCGATTTATTTTGTGAGCAGATGGCTTAAAAAATAAAGGTATATTTTATTTGAAACTGACGATTTACCTTTGAGCTGCTCTGCATAGCGAATAGGGTTTTAAGTTTGGACCACAGGCCTTAGTCAATAAACCTGATTGGAATGAACATGAAGCGAAGCGAAATAAAATGGAAAGCAGGGCTGATTGAACCTATAAACACAGGAACCTGCTTTTCAAAAAAAGAAATGAATTAATTTTAAGTTTTTCAATGAACAAAACACTCTCGCCAAAACAAGAAATTGCTTATGCTGCCGGTATGATTGGCTGGAGCACGATGACCAATATTATCATCGTTATGCTTCCCTATTTCTATCTGCCGCCTAGTAATGCCGGCTTGCCTCCTTTGGTGCCACAGCTTGTTTTACTGGGTGCATTTAATATCCTTTCTATTATTGCTGCCTCGGGCAGATTGGTAGATGCCATTTACGATCCCTTTATTGCGTCTAAAAGCGATGCCAGCATCAATAAAAACGGCCGCAGGATGCCTTTTATGAAATGGGCTATTGTTCCGGCAATGCTTTTCTGCGGACTGGTTTTTTACCCTATCCAAAAAACAGAAAGCCTGCATAATGCCTGGTGGTTAACCATTACGCTTTGCTTATTTTTCATATCGGTTACTACCTATATTATTCCTTATAATGCTTTACTGGCCGAAGTAACCAATACACCAAAACAGAAAGTTAAGCTGTCCAGTTACCAACAGGTGGGCTTTGTAATCGGGATTATTTTATCAGCCTGTACCAATAACTTTGCCGATCTGGTTGAAGCCCATTTTCATGTAGCCAACCGCAGTGAAGCCATCCAGACTGCAATTTGGGGTTTATGTGCCTTATCTGGTCTGATGATGTTATTGCCCATTTTTTTCATCAACGAAAAGGAATTCTCAGTTGCTAAACCTACGCATGTGCCTTTGTGGCCGGCAATTAAAAGTACCTTTAAAAACAGCAATTTTAAATATTACTTAATATCTGATTTTGCCTTTTATACCGCATTGAGCATTATATCGAGCGGTTTATTATTCTTTTGTACTGTTTTACTGGGTTTACCGGAATCAGAAGGAGGTAAATTTATGGGTGCCATGGTTATGGCTTCCCTGTTGTTTTATCCACTAGTTAATTTTGGTTCTGCTAAAATTGGTAAAAAACCTTTTGTATTGCTTGCCTTTGGTGTGTTGTGCTTAATCTTTGTGACCATTTTCTTTTTAGGTAAATTACCCTTTGGTCCGTACACACAGATTTATATGCTGGTATTATCGGCCTCTTTTCCCCTAGCGGCACTTGGCATTTTACCCACAGCGATTCTGGCCGATATTGCCCAGAAAGATACTTTAAAAACAGGTGAAAACCACGAAGGAATGTTCTTTGCCGTGAAATACCTTTTTGTAAAACTCGGCCAAACATTGGGCATTGCCATTTTCGCCATGCTTACCGTTTATGGCAAAGATCCCGGCAATGATTATGGATTAAGGTTAAACGGCGTGGTAGGTTTTGGGCTCTGTTTAATTGCGCTGTTGGTTTTTAGCAGGTTTAAAGAGGAGAAATAGTCTAGAGCCGGAAGAATAAACAACCGAAGATCCTTAGCCAAGCAGTTACTGTATTATTCACAGTTCTGATTTTTTTTTGGAAAGCAATTTCTGTGCTGCTTAGGTTACAGCAGTCCCGCCCTTTGCTTAATCCCGATAAAGTAAAACTGTAAGTTAAACCATTCTTAAATCGGGATAACGCTGTTGGTCGGGTTTATTTTACTACTGGTAGCAGCAATATTTCAGCCACCTAATCCATATTAAAGGAGAATACTCCAATTGCTTGCTAAAAAATAAGAGTACCGTAGGTTCACTCCATCCCGATAGGATGGCAAAGAAATGCGGGATCTGCTAAAATGATTTTAACCGCATAAAACACATCAAAACTTAGTATACTCATAGCGTAAAAATACATTAGCGGAGCAATGCTCACAAACATCGCTCCGCCGTAATACACTCATTTACAAACTAATATCCAGGACTTTGTTTTAACAGCCCCTTACTCCTATCGATCTGATCCTGCGGTAAAGGGAAATAATCATCTCTGGCTTCGATGGTAATGCCTTTTAAATAGCTGAAGTAGTTCCCTTCAAAAGCAAAATAACTTTCGAGAGTTTGTTTGGCTATGCCCCAACGCACAAGGTCAAAAAACCGGTGGCCTTCCATGGCTAATTCTAACCTGCGTTCAAAACGTACCGCGTTTCTGGCATAGGTATCATTTGGAAATGACACATACGGGCTAACTTTATAAGCTGCAGCAGGTGCCCCGTTTATAGATTGTGGCGTTATTTTGGCCGCCCTTGCCCTCACGGCATTCACCAATGTTAAGGCCCTGTCTAAATCACCTTTTTCGACCGCACATTCAGCCGCCATCAGGTAAACATCGCCCAAACGGATCAGGTTTACATTCAGTCCGGTTACATTGGTATTGCCAGGTGCTGTCCCGCTCGAAATCTGAGCAGCATCAATGGTATTTTTAACGGCCAGGAAGGGGCCTCCATTACTGGCATCACGAATCCATGTATCGCCAGGCATTAAACCCCAATCTCGGTATGGAACACCTCGTCTTCCCAGTGTCGATTCTATTCTTGGGTCCAAAGGCAAAGTTTTATCCACTGCATAGTTAGCTTTGTCTGCCCCGGTTAATCCAAAATCAGATTTATATGGATTATTCCGGTAACTGCCATCTAATAGCGGTAAACCTGCCGCATTAACCTTAAATGAATTGGCTAAATCTATAGTCGGCTGGAAGAAACCGCAGCAGTTAATCGGGGCATTACCATACGGAAAGTTAAGCATATCGCCTACATTGCCATTATCGCCCCCGGTGCCATCTGTTCCAACAGAATGTTGCACAGACATAATGGTTTCTGGTCCGTCTTCTTTGGTAATATCAAAGTTATCCGAATAGGGCATATCAATCAGGGATGGTTTTGCCAAAATTACGGCATTCAACAAATCGTAAGCTTCAGGGTATTTCTTTTGATATAAAAACACCTTCCCCAAATAAGCCTGGGCAGCATATTTATCTACCCTGCCTTTTTGATTTTTTGGTTTGGTTGTGCTTAAATTGGCAACGGCAAACTGCAGGTCATCTACAATGTTTGGATAAATATCTTTATCATTCGGAACAAAAGTGCCACTTGTAGCCTCTGTAATATATGGTACAACTTTAAATATCCGTACTAAAAAGAAATAATAATGTGCCCGGAGTAACCTGGTTTCGCCCTGAATTTCCTTTGCACGGGCATCGCTAAATTTTGCGGTACCTTTTCCGGCTTGCAGGTTAGCCAAAATTTTAAGCGTATTATTGCAACGCTGAATGCCCTCAAAACACCTGTCCCAGATATTCGATAAATTATCGTTTGTACTGGTCGGCGCATGTTGTTCAATGGCATTCATAGGTGGCTGATCGCCAATCTCGCTCCCTTTATGGGCATTATCAGAAGCAACTTCGCCGAATAACCATTGACTTGGGGCCGCGCCGTAATTGCCATAAGTTCCGTTTACATTGCCATTGAGTAAACCATAAGCCCCTACCAGCAAACCTTCTACGCCATCTTGTGTAGTAAGTTGTTCTTCTGTAAGTTCACCTTGTGGCTGAAGCGTTAAAAACTCCTTTTTGCAGGAAAACGTACTGCAAATCAGTAAGGAAAGAAGAATATATTTGATGTGTTTCATTTTGATCTCTTTTAATTAAAATCCAACATTAATACCGATTAAAAATTGACGTGGCGAAGGATAAACGCCTTTATCTACCCCAAGTGCCGAAAAGGTATCTGCAGGCGGACTGGCACTTCCTACAGAAGAAGCGGCATCTCGGGTTTGACTTACCTCCGGATCCAGCCCCGTATAATTGGTAATGGTGAAAAGGTTGGTAGCACTGATATAAATCCTTACCCGGCTAATGCCCGATTTTGGTCCAAATGCTTTAGCCGTTGGAATTGAATACCCTAACTGTATATTTTTAAGCCTTAAAAAGCTACCATCCTGAACATAATAGCTTGATGAAGCCAGTTCAACATCTGAGGCTCCCACATAAGCCGATGGGATTAGACTTGAAGGATTAGACGGACTCCAGGCGTTTAACAATCTTGTACTTTTAGCACCTGCAAATGATGGAAAGTCGGTAAAATAACGGGTAGCCTCAAATAAATCATTGCCCTGCACGCCATATAAAAATGCAGAAATATCAAAATTTCGATAAGATGCATTTAGGTTTATTCCATAAGTAAAATCCGGATTTGGATTGCCAATAATGGTACGGTCTTTAGGATCGATGATGCCATCGCCATTAATATCCTGGTAACGCAGACCGCCAACCCTTGCACCTGCATACGACGGGTTGTTTTGAATATCGGCAGCACTTTGATAAATCCCGGCAGTTTTGTAGCCGAAGAAAGAGCCAAAAGATTCACCTTCCTGTAATACACTGGTTTGCAAGCTTCTGTAATTGCCATAAATCTGATTAAAAATACCAGGTGCCAACCTCACGATCTTATTCTCATTTTTGGAGAAGTTTAGGCCAATATCGAATTTAAAAGGACTGTCTGCATTCCTTCCGTAGTGATAGGCAACATTAAATTCGACCCCTTTATTGCTCATATCGCCAATATTTACATAAGGCGAACTACCTAAACCCACTATACTTGAAGGCAGCGGCTGGTTATAAAGCATATCGGAGGTCTTTTTGTTATACCAGTCTAATGATCCATCAATTGCGCCACCAAGCAATGTAAAATCAAGACCAATGTTTAAAGCCTTTAACGATTCCCATTTTACATCAGGGTTTTGGTAAGCATTTTGCCATACACCGGTAGTAAGGCCATTACCACCACCAACGGCATAGGCCGAGTTAACAATAGAACTTTGGTACCTGTTGATGTATTGGTATGGAGGTATCCGCTGGTTCCCCGTTTGGCCATATCCAACCCGCAGTTTTAAATCACTGATCCATTTAATACTTTTCATAAATTCTTCTTCTGATAACCTCCATGCCACACTTGCTGCCGGATAGTAACCGTATTTGTTTGCGGGCCCGAAGTTGGAAGAACCGTCGCGGCGAATGGTAACACTGGCCAGGTAACGGTCATGATAAGAATAATCTGCCTTGGCAAAAAGGGAGAAAAGTGAGCCTATTGATCCATAACTTGAATTGCTGATGTTCGACGAACCTGTATTAAGGTAATAATAGTCCTGGCTGCCTAAAATGAAGTAGCCATTTCTGCCTGCATTTAACTGCCTTGACCTTGATCTAATGGCTTCAGTACCCAGCAATACATTTATCCTGTGCCTTTCACTAAATACTTTGCTGTAATTTAACGTGTTCGTCCAGGTCCATTCGGTAGTATAGCCCTGGTATTCGTTCAGGCTGTTCGAATTGTTACCTTCAGAAAATTCCAGGTTCGGATAACGCATGGATAAACCGATAAAGTTTTCATAACGTATTCCAAAATTGGTTTTTAATACCAGACCCGGGATAATATCGCCCTCTGCGTAAACATTTCCAAAGAAGAAATTGCTCTTATTTTTATTGTCTTTAGCACGGTACAGAAAGGCAACGGGGTTTTCGGCATTTCCCAGCTGGCTGCCACGGCTTCCGGCAAAATTTCCGGCAATATCGTAAACCGGGATAATGGTAGGAATCCGGTATGCCCATCCCAATGCGCTTCCCTGGTCCTGGTAATCGCCCGAAACATTTGGGTTTACCCCCAGACCAAACCCCTCAGAATAACTGTATTGCGCATTTTCACCAAAGCGAACCCTTTTGTTAAATGCCGAAATATTGGTGTTTGACCTAAAGTTAAACCGTTTAAATCCAGTATATTTAATGGTTCCCTTCTGATCCAGGTAACCGCCCGAGAAAGTGTATGTTGCATTCTCTCCACCTCCGGTGGCACTTAACTGGTAATTTTGAACCGGTGCGGTTTCAGTAATTTCATCAAACCAGTTCGTACCTGCTTTATTTGCTTTGGTAATCTGATAAAAGAGATCAGGATCGCGGCTATAGTTATACTTGGATGGATCTGCATCTGCTGCAGTAACATCCTGCCCAAGTTTTAAACCTGCCACTAAATATTCTGGTAATACAGGAGTTGGACCAGAACCATAATTTTTCCCTGCCTCAATTGGCTTCCCTGCGTTGGTATAGCCATCGAATACATATTGTGCATATTGCTGTGGGTTCATCATTTCAGGAAAACTATTTTTCCTGGGCACCTGGGTACCGTAATAAGAATCGACAGTAATTTTTGGTGCACCTGTTATCCCTTTTTTGGTGGTAATAATTACTACACCGTTATTTGCCCTTGATCCATAAATAGAGGCTGAAGAAGCATCCTTCAATACTTGCAGGCTTTCGATATCATTTTGATTTAACCAGGATAATTTACCCTCGAATGGAACCCCATCAATAACATAAAGCGGTTCGTTATTATTAATGGTACTAATTCCCCTGATCCTGATCTGCGGCGTTGAGCCCGGCGCACCATCGTTTATAATCTGTACACCCGTAGCTTTACCCTGTAAGGCTTCTACAGCACTTGCGGCGGGCTGTGCTTTTAACAATTCCATGTTAACCACGGCAACGGCACCGGTTAGATCCTTTTTCCGTTGAGCGGAATAACCGGTTACCACAACATCTGTAAGGTTGTTATTATTGGCCTGTAACACCACTGCAATATTAGTCTGTTTGCCTATCGGTATTTCTTTGGTACTGTAACCAACAAACGAAATGATCAATATATCAGTAGGTTTTACATTTAAAGAGAAGTTTCCGTTGGCATCGGTAGTGGTGCCCCCAGCGGCATCTTTGATTTTGATGGTAGCGCCAATAACAGGCAATTTATCATCGCTGGCAATAACTTTACCAGTAATTTTTGATTGGGCCATTGCACCGAGAGCAAACAGCATTCCCAAACACAAGAGGAGAAAACCCCTCTTGATACAAAATAGATTTTGTTCCATAGGTTTATATTGGTTAGGTTAACTAATGCGTAATATACTTCCGGTGTTTTCATGTATTCGACATGGAGAACACCTGGTTATGGTCAGCAGTTACGATGACCTATTTAAGTGATCTGCCTTGCCGGACTGTACTAATACTAAAAAAAAGTAGGAATAGAAGAATGAATTTCTCCCTTTAGCAGGTTGATTTTTTCTCATAATGGGGTTGGTTAGATTAGTTAGTTATTCTTATTATCGTTTACATGGTACTGTTTTTTTAACTGGCAGGAGTAATCAGCACGCAAGGTCAATAAAAATAAATATACATATAAATAATAATTATACTACAAATAATACATATATAAAATGCTAATTAAAAATATAAATATGTAATATTATAATCATAAAATGAGTAGTATAAGCATGGCAGCGATATACACTGATCAAAAAAGTGTATTGCTGATGCATTTTTCGTATCTTTGCCGCCGAAGCAGGAATAAGGGCTTGCCATTCTGCATGGCATATTCTCTCCGCAAGTTAGTCCTTCAATAAATGATTGTTCTAGCTTCTTCGATAATTATTATACAGAAACATACATGTTATTCAACGAATTAAACCTCATTGAGCCAATTTTAAAGGCCCTTGAGACTGAAGGTTATACACAACCAACCCCTATACAGGAGCAATCTATCCCAACGATATTAAAGGGCAGGGATTTACTGGGCTGTGCACAAACAGGCACCGGAAAAACTGCGGCTTTCGCCATCCCGATGCTGCAATTGCTACACGAAAAACACATTAATACCAAAGCCAATAAAAACATTAAAGCTTTAGTATTAACCCCAACACGCGAACTGGCCATCCAGATTGAGGAAAGTTTTAAAGCCTATGGTAAAAATTTAAACCTCCGCCACCTGGTAATTTTTGGTGGTGTAAACCAGTTTTCGCAGGTGGAAGCATTGAAAAAAGGTGTTGACATCTTAGTGGCTACCCCGGGTCGGTTATTAGATTTAATGAACCAGGGCTTTATCAGCCTGAATACGATCGAGCTTTTCGTTTTAGATGAGGCCGACCGCATGCTTGATATGGGTTTTATTCACGATGTGAAAAAAGTGGTGGCTAAACTACCGGCAAAACGCCAGACTTTATTTTTCTCGGCTACCATGCCCGATGAAATCCAGAAACTGGCCAATACCATTTTATCAAACCCAACGAAGGTAGAAGTTACCCCGGTTTCATCAACTGCCGAAACCATTAACCAATCAATATACTTTGTAGATAAACCTGATAAAAAGAAACTATTAATCCACCTGTTGCAGGATAAAAGCATCGAAACTGCGCTTGTTTTTACCCGTACCAAACACGGGGCCGACCGGATTGCCAAAGATTTGGGACATTCCGGTATTAAGGCAGCCGCCATTCACGGCAACAAATCTCAAAATGCCAGGCAACGTGCTTTAAATGATTTTAAAGACAAAAATATCAGGGTATTGGTGGCTACTGATATTGCTGCCCGTGGAATTGATATCGACCAGTTATCGCACGTTTTTAACTACGAGTTACCGAATATCCCTGAATCTTACGTGCACCGGATTGGTCGTACAGGCCGTGCTGGTGCAAACGGCTTTGCCATTTCATTCTGCGATGCTGAAGAAAATGAGTATTTACTGGATATCCAGAAGCTGATTAAAATTACCTTGCCTATTGTTGATGATCATCCTTATCCCCTAACCTGGGAAAAAATGCTGGCCAAAAACCAGGTAAAACGCAAACCTCAGGCGCAATCTAAAGGTGGTGGTGGTAAAAAAGGTGGCGATGGCAATATGAGCGGCAAACCCCGTAACGCCAGCAATAACAGAAAGTATGGAGGAAACAGGAGAAGAGGAGACAGATAATCACGGTCGTCATTCTGAACTTGTTCCAGAATCTTACTTGCCAGATAGATGCTGAAATAAATTCAGCATGACGTATCTAATAAATGATAACAAAAAACCCGATTTGTAAACGCAAATCGGGTTTTTATATTTCTAGCTTAGACAAGCGCGGGGAGACCTTTCCGCTTTAGTCTTTTAGCTTTAGGCTCCTTAAACTACCACATTAATAATCTTCCCTTTTACGAAAATGATTTTCTTAGGTGCTTTTCCGTCTAAGAACTTCTGGAAGTGTTCATCGGCAAGTAAAATGCTTTCTACTTCTGGCTGAGCTAAAGTTAAGCTCAGATTCAGGTTCATTTTCATTTTACCATTGATGGAAACCGGATAAGCAAACTCATCTTCTACCAGGTATTCGGGTTTAAACGTTGGGTAAGCGGTATACGAAAGTGTTCCGGCATCGTTACCCAATAACTGCCAAAGCTCCTCACAAATGTGCGGTGCATAAGGTGAAAGGATAATCACCATATCTTCCAAAATCTGACGGTTTTTACATTTCAGATCGGTTAATTCATTTACCGCAATCATAAAGCTCGATACTGAAGTATTGAATGAGAAACGCTCAATATCGTCCTGTACCTTTTTAATAATTTTATGTAATGCTTTTAGCTCAGCTTTCGTAGGTACAGCATCGTTTACGTGGAAAGTCCAGTCTTCATTGTGGAACAAGCGCCAGAATTTACGCAAGAACTTAAATACCCCTTCAATACCATTGGTGTTCCAAGGTTTGCTTTGCTCTAACGGCCCCAAAAACATTTCATACATACGCAAGGTATCGGCACCGTAACGCTCAATCAGATCATCAGGATTAACCACGTTGAATTTCGATTTCGACATTTTTTCCACCTCAACGCCGCAGATGTATTTTCCACCTTCCAGAATAAATTCTGCATTGGCATATTCCTCTCTCCAGGCTTTGAATTTAGCAAGGTCCAATGTATCATTTTCAACTATGTTAACATCCACATGCAATGCCGATGTTTTATATTCTTTTCTTAATCCAGCAGATACATAAGTATTGGTAGGCTTACCGTTCTCGTCATTAACGCGATAAACAAAATTACTTCTCCCCTGGATCATACCCTGGTTAATCAGTTTTTTGAAAGGTTCTTCTTCTTTGGTATAACCCAGATCCTTCAAAAATTTATTCCAGAAACGGCTGTACAACAGGTGCCCGGTAGCATGCTCTGAACCACCGATATACAAATCAACTGCCTTCCAGTAGTCAATAGCCTCTTTTGATGCAAATTCGTTGTTGTTGTTGGCATCCATATAGCGGTACCAATACCAACTGCTGCCTGCCCACCCCGGCATAGTGCTTAACTCATAATGCCCACCGTCTTTTGGCAACCAGTTTTCGGCCCTGGCCAATGGTGGTTCACCGGTTTCTGTTGGTAAATATTTATCAATTTCAGGCAGTAACAAAGGCAATTCTTCTTCCTGCACGAGGTAAGGCAACCCGTCTTTAAAGTAAACCGGAATTGGTTCACCCCAGTAACGCTGACGGCCAAAAATCGCATCGCGTTGACGGAAGTTTACTTTTGCCTTGCCTGCTCCCCTTTCTTCCAACCAGTTATTTAAAAAGGCAACAGCCTCTTTATATTCCATTCCGTTAATAAAACCCGAATTGATATATTTTCCTTCTTTTGTTGGATCTGCCTGAACATCGATATCTTTTTGCGCATCTAAAATCTGTACAATAGGCAGGTTAAAATGGGTAGCAAATAACCAGTCGCGTTGATCGCCACTTGGCACTCCCATTACGGCACCTGTTCCATATCCTGCCAATACGTAATCGGCAATCCACAGCTGCACGCGTTCGCCACTTACCGGGTTAATTACATAAGTACCCGTAAAAGCACCCGAAACGGTTTTGGTATCGGCCATACGGTCTAATTCCGATTTCTTTTTGGTTAAAGCAATATAATCTTCAACGGCCTGTTTTTGCTCCGGTGTAGTTAATTCGGCTACCCACTCATGTTCAGGTGCCAAAACCAGGTAAGAAACCCCAAAAATGGTATCAACGCGGGTGGTAAAAACTTCAATATAGTCTGAAGTCCGGAGTCCGGAGTCCGAAGTCTCAATTTTAAACTTCACAGATGCACCTACACTCTTCCCAATCCAGTTGCGTTGCATTTCTTTAATCGGCTCTGGCCAATCGATGGTATCCAAACCCTGTAAAAGACGATCAGCATAAGCGGTAATACGCATGCTCCATTGCATCATTTTCTTTTGCTCAACCGGGAAACCGCCGCGCTCTGAAAAACCATCTTTAACTTCATCATTCGCTAAAACCGTTCCCAATGCAGGGCACCAGTTTACCGTGCTCTCGCGGAGATAAGTTAAGCGGTATTTTAACAATTCGACCTGTTTCTCTTCATCGGTAAAGGTTGCCCAGTCACTCGGCAGAAAAGACTTAACATCTTCATCGCAAACCGCTTTCACATCGGCTGTGCCAGAGGCATTAAATTTTTCGATCAAAGTGGTAATGTCTTCAGCCCTGTCATTTTCGATGTTATACCAGGAATTGAACAACTGCATAAAAATCCATTGTGTCCATTTGTAATAAGATGGCTCACTGGTACGTACTTCCCTGCTCCAATCGAAAGAAAAACCAATCTGGTCTAACTGACGGCGGTAGGTTGCAATATTGGCTTCGGTGGTAATGGCCGGGTGCTGACCGGTTTGTATCGCATATTGCTCTGCAGGTAAACCGAACGAATCGTATCCCATAGGATGCAATACATTAAAGCCTTTAAGGCGTTTGTATCTTGAAAAAATATCTGATGCAATGTAACCAAGCGGGTGACCAACGTGCAGGCCTGCCCCCGATGGATATGGAAACATATCTAACACATAGTATTTTGGTTTTTCAGAATTGCTTTCGGCTTTAAACGTTTGATGATCTGCCCAAAATTTCTGCCACTTTTGCTCTATTTCTTTGAATTGGTAATCCATTGCAAGTTTTAAATTTTTAAAGGTGCGAAAATACGGAAATTAAGGGGTTTAGTAAAACATAAATTTTAGCGTCAAAAGCCATTACTTTTCGACAAAAGACCGCCAGTTTTTAAACCTATGAGGTTTAAAGCGCTAAATCTTCTTGACTATTCTCAGTTGACTTAGGTGGTCAATTTTTTTCTGGAAACTGGTGGTCGTATTTTCCACTGCAGATAGCAGCTCAATGGCGGCCACCTAAACCCGACCGAAGCGGGATGCCGGTATTTTCAACCGGCAGAAGCGGGGGCGGGACTTCATTAACCTAAATCTTACGGCAACTGCTTTCCAAACTGAAAAGATATAGATCTGATCAATTTTTATCGAAAAAAAACGCCATTGATTAGAAATCAATGGCGCATTCAAATAATAAAGTGATCGGAATATTATCTTGACAGGTAATAAACCTTTTTTATCCTGTTGTTAATGGTAGCTGTAAACTGAAATTGATTTCCGTTCAAACTGTTAACCATACAAAAATTGTTTCCATCATTCAATTCCATGGTAAACTGATCGGAATAAATAATCTGGTAAGTACCGATTGTCTTATTTCCTGAAAGGCTTATTTCTACCTGATCATCGTTGTTTGATTTGTAATCAACATAATCGCTGGTTTTACCATAAGTTACATCTCCATTAATTTTAGTAGGGTCCTTTAACGTCTCATCGGCCGTATAACCTGTTGTCACAATCCTGTTTAAAGTCCAACGTCCCATCATTTGGGCCTTTAAAGAAGTGGTGTCTTTTTTGCAGGAAATGATCGTACTTGCGACTATTAATAGTATGGCTATTAATGTAATTTGTTTTTTCATAGTTTAATTTTAGTCTTAAGTTTTATGATTAACGGCATTTTAACAAATTTCGTACCGTATTTTTACAAAATGATGAATAATTAAAAGAATTTGATCACTAAACTAAAACTTAAACCTATCCGTTAATGTTGATTTAAGGCTTTTTTAAATTGGTGTTTGTCAGGTATAATTTATATTTTCGCAGAAACAAAAATGAAATACATGGAAGAATTCGAAGTAAGTGATGCATCTAAAAAAACCAAAACCGTTTATATCTCTACCATAATCAGTATTGCATTGGTTTTATTAATGCTCGGATTACTTGGGTTGGTACTTGTACATGCCAAAAATCTGTCTAACTACGTTAAAGAAAACATTGTTTTAAACATTATTGTTGATGAAGGTGCAAAAGAAGCGGATGTACTGGCTTTCCAGAAAGAATTAAATACAAACCCTGCAGTAAAGCAAACCCAATATGTAAACAAAGAGCTTGCTGCAAGAAACTTAACACAGGATTTAGGTGAAGATTTTGTTAACTTTTTAGGTTACAACCCGCTAACTTCAACCTTTGATGTTTACTTAAAAGCAGAATATGCCAACAATAAAAGCATCGACGCACTAAAAGCCAGTATTTCTAAAAACCCTGTGGTAAAAGAAGTAGTGTACCAGAGTTCTTTAATTGACATGGTAAACAAGAACATCAACACCATAGGCTTAATTATTTTTGCCTTCGCGGTATTGCTTTTAATCATATCTATCGCGCTGATTAACAACACCATAAGGTTAGCGATTTATTCGCAGCGTTTTTTAATCAAAAGTATGCAATTGGTTGGTGCAACGAAAAATTTTATTCGACGTCCTTTCTTACTGTACGCGGCTTTGCATGGCTTAATTGCTGCATTTATCGCCATTATTATTTTATTGGCAACATTGATTTATGCCCGCAAAGAAGTACCGGAAATTATTATTTTAAACAACTACCAGGAATTTGGCTTTGTATTTATAGGCCTTTTAATTGTGGGTATTTTTATAACAGGTATTAGTACATGGTTTGCGGTAAGCAGGTATTTACGTTTAAAATCTTATCATCTTTATAGATAATGGCAGAAAAAAAAACAGGTCCGGTTGTTAAGGACGTTAAAAGCGAATTGGTTTTTACCAAAAAAAACTATCAGTTATTGTTGATTAGCATTGCAATTGTTGCACTAGGCTTTATCCTGATGATGGGCACAACAGGTAATATTTACGATTTCAGGAGAACTTTATTGGCTCCGATGGTGGTATTGGCAGGTTTTGCATTTGGCATTTATGCCGTCTTAAAAAAATAAATGTTTTGTATTCAATAAAGTGTTTTTTAACTTTATAATATGACAACAACAAATTTGCAGATCGAAATTAATTCGCTTCCACTAAATCTTAGGCAGGAAGTGGCAGATTTTGTTGAATTCTTAAAAACAAAACATAAGAACAAACCTAAATTAAAATCACGTGAATTTGGGTATGCGAAAGGTAAAATAAAATTATCAGATGATTTTGATGATCCTTTAAAAATGTTTGCTGATTATATTTAATGGCATATTTATTAGATACCCATGCCTTTTTATGGTTTGTAGCAGGTGATGACCAATTGCCTCTTTCTGTTAAAAAAAGGTTATCTGACATTAATACATCTTGCTTCTTAAGCATTGCTTCTTTTTGGGAAATTGCCATTAAAAAGCAAATAGGAAAGCTCGAGTTAAAAATTGATTTTGAAGCGCTTTTCAGGTTTGCAGAAAGAAATCAGATAGAGATTATCCCCATTAATGAAACCCATCTTACCACATTATTAAATCTTGAATTTATCAACAATGATCCTTTTGATCGGATTATTGTATCGCAAGCCATTTCAGAAAATTTAACCTTGATTTCAAGAGACAAAAAATTAAAAAATTATAACTTAAAACTACAATGGGAATAACCCATTAATTAGCGTATATGAACTATTTCGAAGCTATTATTTTAGCCATTATTGAAGGATTAACCGAATTTTTACCCGTATCGAGCACTGGCCACATGGCCATCACATCGGCCCTGATGGGAATTGGTAAAGACGATTTTGTAAAACTTTTTGAGGTTGCGATTCAATTGGGCGCAATTCTGGCCGTTGTGGTTCTCTATTGGAAAAAATTCTTCAATTTTTCTGATTGGAAATTCTACCTGAAATTAATTATTGCTGTTATACCGGCTTTGGTTTTTGGTTTCCTTTTGAATGACTTTATTGATAATACGCTTGGTAACCCAATATTTATTTCTGCCGTTTTACTTGTTGGTGGAGTAATTCTTCTTTTGGTTGATAAATGGTTTAAAAATGCCACGATTGATAGTGAAAAAGAAATCACAAATGCAACCGCTTTAAAAATCGGATTTTTTCAGGTTTTAGCAATAGCTTTCCCGGGTTTGAGCAGAAGTGCTGCCACAATTTTGGGTGGAATGAGCCAAAAACTAACAAAAAGCGCTGCTGCAGAATTTTCATTTTTTTTAGCTGTACCTACTATGTGCGCAGCTACAGGTTACAAACTTTTAAAAGGATATCACCTGTTAAACACTGAAAATATTAAACTGTTATTAGTGGGCAATGTTGTTGCCTTTATTGTTGCCATTATTGCCATAAAATCATTTATTGGCTTTTTAACCAAACACGGATTCAAAGTTTTCGGATATTACCGTATTGCACTGGGAATTATCATAATGGCATTGTTCTTATCAGGATATCACATTGATATAAACTAATCCGTATCTTTGCGCAAAAAAGATTTGTGAGTACCGAAAATTCAAAATTTAAAGATTTCAATTTTGCTGAAGGCGAATTGCTGTTAATCAATAAACCCTACAAATGGACTTCATTTGATGTGGTGGGCAAAATCCGTAATTCTTTAAAACCATTAAAACTAAAGGTTGGCCATGCCGGCACTTTAGACCCTCTGGCTACCGGCTTATTGATTATCTGTACCGGCAAGCTAACCAAACAGATCGATACTTTTCAGGCCGAAGAGAAAGAATATACCGGCACCATGATTTTAGGGGCTACTACCCCATCATTCGATATGGAAACAGAAGTTGATGAAACATTCGACATCAGCAACATTACCGAAGAAGAAATTTATGCCGCCTGTAAACCCTTTATCGGCGATATTGAACAATACCCACCGGCACACTCGGCAGTAAAGGTAAATGGCGAACGTTTATATGTAAAGGCACGCTTAGGTGAAGAAGTAGAGCTACGTAAACGCGCGGTAAGTATTCCAGAATTTGAAATTACCCGTATAGCACTACCCGAAGTTGATTTTAGGGTTGTATGCAGCAAAGGCACCTATATCCGTTCATTAGTATCCGATTTTGGCAAACAGCTTAACAGTGGTGCCTATCTTTCTAAACTTACTCGTACCCGGAGCGGAAACTTTTTGCTAAAAGATGCGTTTGAGGTACTAGAACTTGTTAGTTATATTCGTAATAAGAAAGAAGAAGCTAAAACTGAAACAGAAGTATGAACCACATTAAAAACCGGGGCACCAGGTTTGCAAAAGAAATTTTCCTGATTATTGCAGGGGTAACTTCAGCCTGTTTCGGCCTAAAAAGCTTTTTAATGCCAAGTCATTTTATAGATGGCGGGGTTACCGGTATTTCTCTTTTGGTAAGTACCCTAACCGGCTGGAATTTATCGTACCTGATTGCTATCATCAACATTCCATTCGTTATTTTAGGTTATAGGCAGATCGGCAAAGGTTTTGCCCTTAAAACGGCTATTGCTATTGCTGCGCTCTCATTGGCTTTAATTATTCTACCTTTTCAGCCCATTACACACGATAAATTGCTTATTGCATTTTTTGGCGGTTTGTTTTTAGGCGGCGGAATTGGATTGGCCATGCGCGGGGGCTGTGTAATTGATGGCACTGAGGTTTTAGCCCTTTACATCAGTAAAAACAGCATATTAACCGTTGGGAACATTATCCTGATTTTAAATATCATTATTTTTGCATTTGCAGCTTATTTCCTGAATATCGAAACAGCGCTTTATGCCATATTAACCTACCTGTCAGCATCAAGTACCATCGATTTTATAGTAAACGGTATTGAACAATATACCGGCGTTACCATCATCTCCGAACATCAGGAAGAGATCAAAAACTTTATTATCAACGAGATGAAACGTGGTGTTACCCTTTATAAAGGTGAGGGTGGTTACGGGGAAAAAAAAGATATCGATATTATTTTCACCGTTGTGACCAAACTGGAAATGAGTAAATTACAAACCGCTATCCGCCAGATTGATGCGGATGCATTTGTAATACAACAACAAATTGCCGATTTAAAAGGTGGAGTTGTAAAACGCCACGCGTTACACTAATTTATTATCCCATTGAAGATATACCATAACCTTTCCGAATTTAAAAAATTAGATAATGCCATTGTTACGATTGGCACTTTTGATGGTGTGCATTTCGGACATCAAAAAATCATTAAACAACTGGTAGAAAAGGCAAAAGCCGATAATGGAGAAAGTGTAATCTTAACCTTTTTCCCGCACCCGAGAATGATTATTGATCCTGAAAACCAGGATTTAAAAATGATCAACACCATTAATGAAAAAGCAGAGATTTTAAAAAGTTTGGGGGTGGATCACTTGATTATTACCCCTTTTACCCGCGATTTCTCTAACCAGTTACCAGAAGATTATATCAAAAATACCCTGGTCGACAATATTGGCACTAAACACATTATTATTGGATATGATCACCGTTTTGGTAAGGACCGTTCTGGCAATTTAGCTATTTTAAAAGCTGCCGGCGAACATTTCGGCTTTACTGTAGAAGAAATTATGGAACAGGATATCCACGATGTGGCAGTAAGCTCCACCAAGATCCGCCAGGCACTTTTGGCGGGCGATGTAAGCTTGGCCAACGATTACCTGGGCTATCCTTTTTCTATTTTCGGCAGGGTAATTAAAGGCGACAAAATTGGCCGTACTATCGGTTTCCCTACAGCCAATATCTTTGTAGAAGAAACCTATAAACTCATCCCCGGCGATGGTATTTATGCAGTTACCGTAGAAATGGAGTCCGAAGTCCGAAGTCTGGAGTCCGAAGTCCTAAACCCTAAACCCTCAACCTTAAACCTCCAGCCTTACAAAGGAATGGCCTATATTGGGCAAAGACCAACCATTAATGGAATGACCAGGAATATTGAGGTTAATATTTTCGATTTTAACCAGGAAATCTATGGCCAGGACATTAAAATGAATTTCTTAAAATTCTTGCGTCATGATGTAAAATTTACCGGGTTAGAAGCGCTAACTGTTCAATTACAAAAAGATAAGGAAGCTACTTTAGCTTTTTTTAATGGGTAAAATTATTTTAAAGTATCCTTCGCAATCGTCACCCTAAAACAGGTCTTGATGAGCTTAATGAAGGCAATTTACTGCAGCGTTAACAGATGCTGACCACGAAGTAGCTACAAGGCAATTGAAAACACTATTTCTACTTGTCAAATAAATTCAGCATGGCTGACCATTTTTACGAAATCTAAGTTAAGAAAGGATTCAGCTTCATTTAATCAATATTTCCCTTTCAAAAAAGCCTTATTTTCGTTATATTAGCGGCAATGAGGCTTTTTTACATCATCTTCTTTTTATCCATCACTATAAATTTTGCGGGCGCCGCAGCGCAAGAAAAAAGAAAGGATGTCCAATCGAAAAACACTAAAATAAGTTTCATTACGGGCAAAAAAATCATCAGGCACAATTCTGGTTTCAATCAGGATAACGAAAGCTTTCAAAAAGACTTTATTACCCGTTCTATTGTAAAAGTATCTCCCAGTGTTTTTGTACTCATTACTTTTTTGCTGTTTCTTTTTTTCAAGAACAAAACCATCAATACAAAAGTTATAATCAAAACATTAAAGTATCATTATTGGTGTTTGTTTAAGATGCTGTATCCAAAACATTTTTTTTGGTAAATAATTTCATTTTAACCACTTCAATGTGGGTTTTCCGATAAAATACCAGGTATTAAATTTTACCTGGGCATAAATTATTTAAAAATCATTACCCTTATATAAATGCATTTACCTGATTTAATAGCCGATTTAGGATTAATTCTTGCTGCTGCAGGAATAACTACACTCATATTTAAGAAAATTAAACAGCCTTTGGTTTTGGGCTATATATTGGCTGGCCTGTTGGTTGGCTCACATTTAGATTTTTTTCCATCTGTTACCGATACCAAGAGTATAAATATCTGGGGCGAAATTGGCGTAATTTTCCTTTTATTTAGCCTGGGTTTAGAATTCAGTTTCAAAAAACTGGTCAAAGTTGGAGGTTCGGCTTCTATCACTGCAATTGTAAAGGTCTTATTTATCATTCTAGCAGGTTACCTTGTTGGTAAAGGCATGGGCTGGAAAGATATGGACAGCCTGTTTTTAGGCGGTATCCTGTCTATTTCTTCAACCATGATTACCATTAAAGCCTTTGAAGAATTAGGGTTAAAACATAAAAAGTTTGCCGGGTTGGTTTTCGGTGTCTTAATTGTAGAAGACCTGGTTGCCATCTTGTTATTGGTATTATTCTCTACCCTGGCGGTAAGCCAGCAATCGGCAGGGACAGAAATGCTCTATTCTATATTAAAACTAGCTTTCTTCCTGGTACTTTGGTTTTTAGGCGGAATATTCCTGGTGCCTTCATTTCTTAAAGCAACCAAAAAGCTAATGAACGATGAAACCATGTTAGTAGTATCTTTAGCATTATGTTTGGTGATGGTATTACTGGCGGATAAGGTTGGTTTCTCCCCTGCCCTGGGTGCGTTTATTATGGGTTCAATTTTAGCAGAAACTACACAGGCAGAAAGAATAGAACATTTAACCAAATCGGTAAAGGATTTGTTCGCTGCTGTATTTTTTGTTTCTGTAGGGATGCTGATTGATCCTTCTATGCTGGTTAAATATGCTGTTCCCATTTTAGTAGCTACCGTGGTTATTATCTTCGGAAAAATCATCTTTACCATTTTAGGTGCATTATTGTCCGGTCAGCCTTTAAAAACTTCGGTGCAATCGGGTATGAGTTTGGCACAGATCGGTGAGTTTTCGTTCATCATTGCATCATTGGGTTTAACGCTAAAGGTGACCAGTGATTTTCTATATCCCATTGCTGTAGCTGCCGCAGCCATAACAACTTTTACCACACCTTACCTGATTAAACTTTCTGAACCATTTTACGAGTTTTTAAAACGCGTTTTACCTAAAAAGTGGCTGGATGGAATCGAACGATACAGTTCGAGCACCGAAGGGATTACAACGTTAAGCGATTGGCGAATTTTATTGCGTTCGTACATATTTAATACCATTATCCATTCGGTAATCATCATTGCCATTATCTTTTTGGCTTATCGGTACATTCAACCGTTTATCGCGAGCAATATTGCCAATAGTTTAACTTCCATTATCATCAGTGTAGTGGTATCTTTTATATTAATGTCGCCATTTTTATGGGCATTATCTATCCGGAGAATACAACGCACCGCCTACTCGCACCTTTGGCTGAATAAAAAGTATACCCGTGGTCCACTGATTGCAATCGAATTTTTCAGGATTGCACTGGGGATTTTCTTTGTTGGTTTTTTGATGTACGAGTTTTTCGATACCTGGGTGGCAGCGGTAATTGCACTTGTATTGATTATCCTCGGAATGATCATCTTTTCAAGAAAACTTCAATCATTTTATGATAAACTTGAAAGGCGTTTCATGCTGAACTTAAATGCCCGGGAGAACCAGAAACCCGATATCTTACCCTGGGATACCCATTTAACAGAACTTACCGTTTCGCCAGAATCGGAAGTGGTTGGAAAAACGCTCAGCGAGTTAATGATCAGGGAAAAATATGGGGTAAATATTGCGCTGATAGAACGGGGAAGAAATAATATCCCAACACCAGGAAGAGATGAACGGCTGTATCCAAACGATAAATTGTTATTAATTGGTGCCGATGATCAATTGGCAGCAGTTAAAACCCTTTTAGAAGTAGACGCTCCGGAGATAACCGAAGAAAGCAACTTCCCGAATAAAGAGATGACCTTGCAAAAAGTAGTTGTTCATGCCGAATCACCCGTGTATGGATTAAGCATTAGAAATGCCGGTATCAGGGAGAAAGCTCAGGCTTTGATTGTAGGTATAGAGCGTGGTGCCGATCGGATATTGAATCCTTCATCAGATTTTGTATTCGATAACGGCGATGTAATTTGGATAGTGGGAAACAATAAGAAGATTAAAGAGGTTATATAGATCAGTCCGGACTCATTAGTCAGAAGTGTCGGGAGTCTATTGACTAAAGCCTTTTGACTAAGGACTAAAAGGTATATCTTCGTACAGAACCGAACCTATGAAAGTCGATAGAGAAAAGAGTGAATTTCTGGATGATATGATTGAGCAATGGCAAAGTGATGGCTTAATTACCGAAGAAACCGGCGAAAAGCTCCGTAAAAGTTATGAAGCCAAAAATTTCGACTGGTTACGCCTGGCTCAATATGCTTTTTGGGTAGCCTTGGCTTGTGGTTTTATTGCACTCGGCTCCTTATTGATCGATAATTCGATATTAAACTACCTTAAAAGGGTTTATAACACCCCAAATATTGTAATAGCTATTGTTTCGGGTGGTTTGGCTGCCTGGCTTTATATCCTGGGTTTCAGGCGTAAAAAGAAACTGCCACATCTCAAATTCAGCAACGAAGCCATTGTTTTCTCGGCCATTTTGCTTACTGCAAATGCAATTGCCTATTTTGGTAAGGTACTGGACAACGGCTCTGGCAATTTTTCTATCCTCATCCTGATTTCGGTTTTTATTTATGGCACACTTGGTTATCTGTTCAACTCCAGGCTGATCTGGATTTTTGCCTTAATCTCACTGGGTGCCTGGTTTGGAACCGAAACCGGTTACCTTAGTCGCTGGAATTATTACTTTCTCGGAATGAATTACCCTCTTCGCTTTGTGATTTTTGGAGCAGTTTTAACTGCTGCATCTTTCATGATGAAAGCCGTTCCCAAAACCCAACATTTTTTTCAGGTAACCTACATCTCCGGGATGGTGTATCTGTTTGTATCGTTATGGGCACTATCTGTATTTGGAAACTTTGCCAGTCTCGATGAATGGTACAAAGTAAGACAATTGAGTTTATTTTACTGGGCATTAATTTCTGCAGCCATTTGTGTAGCCAGTACGCTGTTCGGTTTAAAATACCGCGATGATATTGCCCGCGAATTTGGTATTACCTTTTTGTTTATCAACCTCTATACCCGCTACTTTGAGTACTTTTGGGATAGCTGGCACAAAGCCCTGTTTTTTTCTGTGCTGGCTGCCTCTTTCTGGCTTATTGGGCGAAAAGCAGAAAAGATATGGAATGTTGAGTTTTTGAAGTAAGGAAGATTATTAAAGTATACATTTAGATAGCATTTTTTAAAAATGGAATTAAAGAACCAAAATCTTTTTAATAGAGTTATCGAATTGTTAGTTCAGGCCCGACAAAAGGTATCCCAGACGATTAATAATACAATGGCGATAACTTATTTTGAAATTGGCAGAATGATCGTTGAAGAAGAACAACAAGGAAAAGAAAAAGCTGAGTACGGTAAACAAATTTTGAATGAACTCTCAGAAAAACTAGTTGTAGAATTTGGCAAGGGCTTCTCCGAAACAAATTTAAAACAAATGAGGTCATTTTACCTCACATATTCAATTCGTCAGACAGTGTCTGACGAATTCGCAAAAGACTATACAGTGCCTGTCCAATTCAAGCTCACCTGGTCGCACTATCTCAAATTGATGAGGATACCAGATTTAAATGAACGTAATTTCTACGAAATAGAAGCCATCAAAAATAATTGGAGTCTGCGAGAACTACAGCGTCAATTCGATTCAGCATTATATACCCGTTTAGTATTAAGTAAAAACAAGGAAGAGGTAATATCTCTTGGGCAAAAGGGACAGATTATTGAAAAAAATAAAGACCTAATAAAAGATCCTTATGTATTGGAGTTTTTAGGCTTGCCTCAAAAAAGTTTTTATTCAGAAAGTGATTTAGAGCAAAAGCTAATAGATAAACTTGAGCATTTCTTGTTAGAATTAGGGAATGGGTTTACCTTTGTGGCCCGCCAAAAAAGAATAACTTTTGAAGAAAAGCATTTCAAGGTAGACTTAGTTTTCTACAATCGCATTTTAAAATGCTTCGTACTTATTGATTTGAAAATTGGAGAACTAAAACATCAGGATATTGGCCAAATGCAGATGTATGTAAACTATTTTGATAGAGAAGTAAAACTTGAAGATGAAAACAAAACCATCGGTATCATCCTTTGCCAAGATAAAAGTGAATCGCTGGTAAGATATACGCTTCCAGAAAATAACGACCAAATTTTCGCGAGTAAATATCTAACTGTTTTACCTAGCGAAAAGGATTTCATTAAAATTATTGAGAATTAATTCAAATGAAAATATACCAGCAAGCATTAACCCTTAGGGAAAGAAGAAGGGGTTTCCATATCATTACTGATGAGATTGAAGATGCCTTACCTCAGCTTGATGAGATTAATATCGGCATCTGCCAGGTTTTTATCCAGCACACTTCTGCCTCGCTTACCATTAACGAAAATGCTGATCCTACCGTTAGAATGGACTTTGAAATGTTTTTTAATAAAACCGTTAAAGAAAATGATCCGGATTACGAACACGATTATGAAGGATCAGATGATATGCCCGCACATTTAAAATCGGCAATTTTAGGGAGTTCGGTTACTATTCCGGTCAGGAATGGCCGATTGGCTCTTGGTACCTGGCAAGGAATTTACCTTTGTGAGCACCGCAACCGTGGCGGACAAAGAAGATTAATCATTACTGCCTGGGGCGAGTAATTTATGACTTTTTTGCCTCTTCTTTAATTTCAGGGTGATTGTCCTGTATAGATTTACCTTCTGTTTCTACTTCAATTTCTTTAGTGGTAACCGCATAATGTGAAGGGTAAATCTCTGAGCCAAAAGCAACCGCATAAGCCTTGGTAAATTCGGCCCCAAAATATAAAATGATTGAAGAATAATAAGTCCAGAGGAGCACCACCACGAGTGATCCGGCGGCACCGTAAGTACCACCAACATTGCTTTGCCCGATATAAACCGAAATGGCAAATTTACCAATCATAAAGAGCAATGCCGTTACAATTGCACCGGCAATAACATCGCGCCACTTTATAATTGCATCTGGCAATACCTTAAATATTACCCCAAATATTAAGGAGATAACAGCAAGGGTAACCACTTGGTTAATAATGTAAAATACAATTACGGAGACCTCTGCAAACCTGGCTTGTAAACGACTGCTAAAAGCGTCCAACACCGAAGTTATGGCAAGTGAAACCAACAATACAAAGCCTAAACTGATGATCACAGAGAATGACAGAAACCTGTTCTGTAATAGCTTTACCCAGCCTCTTTTGGGTTTTGGTTTTAAACCCCAGATCATATTAATAGAATCCTGAATATCTCCAAAAACAGTAGTAGCCCCCAGCAATAGGGTGAATATGCCGATAATTAAGGCAATAGTGCTTTTTCCGTCTAAATAAGCATTTTTAATCAGCTGTTGTAAAGAAGTTGCAGATTCCTTTCCTAAAAAGCCTTCTAATTGTGCGTAAACCTGGCCTTCAGCAATTTCCCGGCCTAAAAATATACCGCATAAAGAAATAATTACGACCAATAGAGGAGCCATAGAAAAAACGGTATAGTAAGCTAATGAGCCACTTAACTTGGTTACCTTATGATCGGTAAATCCTGTAAACGAAGCTTTTAAAACAGTCCAGATTCCTTTTAAAGTAATTTTATTCTTTGCCATAATAACGGTTAGGATGAGATTCTTTAAATTAAACCCTGATTTTTTTGAATAGTTTTTTATCCACCTGCAAAGCCATAAAAAAAGCCCCGATATTCGGAGCTTTTATCATTCAGACCGTGTCTGTAAGGTCGTTATTTTGCTTTAATCCAAAGTACAAGATCGTTCACTAAAACATCAGATACGCTTGCTGCTGCCTGGTATTGGGCCATGGTCCCTTTTCCGCTTTGCGGACTTAACAAATGATTTAAATCCGGGTAAAATTTAAGGGTTACATTTTTCTTCTTCCCCAAAGCCTCATTCCATAAATCGAAATCTGTTTTACTTACCTGAAAATCATTTCCACCCTGTAAAACATATATACGCGGTTTCGACAGGCTTTTTGCTGTTACAACCTGGTTATAACTGTTTAAATCTGCCCAGTATTTTGCCGGCAATCCTAAAATAATAGAATCAGGTTTTATAGTGGTTCCTAATTGGGAAATCCTGCTTTTATCAATTTCTATCATAGCGTCGGCCAATTGTTTTTTAAAGGCAGCAGTAGTATCGTTGGCCTGATCGAACATGTATTGATTCTGATCAACAATTACATCCGTTAACTTTCTGGCAGGTGCAGCGGCTAAAATAATTCCAGCCAAATCAGGCGAAAGTGTTGCCATTTTAGGGGCTAACATTCCGCCAAGGCTATGTCCAAATACAAAAATGTTTTTCGGATCAGCGCCTACAGCTGTTTTGGCGATAGCAATAGCGGCACCTGCATCATCCAAAACTTCTTCTTTTACTGTATAAGGGCTCACAAATTCATTCGGATAAATAAGCGTTCTTTTAACGTAGCGAACAGAACCAATCCCTTTAGAAGCAAGTCCACCAGCTAAATCTTTAAACGGCTTATTGGCCCCCACTGTTTCATCCATATCTGCAGGACCAGAACCATGCACAAAAACAACCATCGGAAAATTTTTAACATTTTTTGGTGTGGTAATAATGGCTGCTACCTGTTTACCTGCAGGACCGATATATACCGATTTTTCTACATACAAAGCTGTATCAACATAAGCCGGCTTTAAATAGGTGGTTACTTTTTTAGAGGGTGCAAGGAAAATCCCTACAATTTTTTGCATTTTATTAAAGCCTACTATAAAATTCTGATCTCCGTTGGCAAATTTACCCTCAACAGTTACAGCAAAAAATTCGCCCTGGGCCTTACTTTGAATGGCATCAAAAGATTCAGCCTTGCCGTATTTGGCACCGATATCGATCCAAAGTTTCTTTAAATTTTCTTCTGTTAATTTGGTTTTTAGCGTATCGTCAAAAAAAGCATGTGCATTGGTGAACTTCTCTTCCTGTAATAGCTTAAAAAAATCGTTTGCGCTATTAAACAGCTGGATAACATTTTGAGAAAATGCTGAAGTTGTAAATAGTAAAGCAATTATGAATAAAAGGCTCTTTTTCATTCGTATAATATTGTTTTTAGGGGTGATTAAATGATTATGATTCCTGAAACCATGATCGTTTAATTGTAATTTGTCTGGTTGTTTACAATACCCAAAGTTAACAATATTTGCTTCTCAAAAGCCCACAATTAAACTAATTATTTAGTTTTAACTATTTTTAACATTTTCCTGAAGTTTTTTCCATAAAATGTAAGGAATAAACATAATAACCAATGCTACAAGTGGCGGAATCAGAAGGGATACACCATCGCCAACAAATGCCCTTGAAACAAAGGCACCAATAAAATTGATGGCAAAACCTGCGTATGCCCATTCTTTTACGACCGCATATTTATTCTGTAAAATGGATACTGCCCCAAGCAATTTGGCAACACCTACAATGATGAGCATATACATGGGATAACCAAGGTGTTTAAACACTTCTTTACCTGCCTCCTGTTGTGTTATCCCACCAAAACCATCCATAATCATCATTAAAGCAAAAATAATTGTTATAATCCAATACCAGGTTGTTAACTTTTTCATGTTTATCTGTTTTTGTCGTAATTAATTAGCCAGTTATTCCCAAAACGATCTGTTAAATCGCCAAAAAGCACCCCGCCAAAATTTTCCTGTAAGGGATGCGAGGCTCTGCCACCCTTTGAAAGTTTATGGTAAAAAACCTTTGCCTCTTCTTCAGAATTACAATTGATCATCATAGAAACAGAGTTTCCTTTTACTAGTCCTCTTTCTTCAACCATATCAGTACCCATAATTACCATTTCATCTTTAGCTAAAACGGCATGCATAATGCTTCTGCGTATGATATTTGGTATTTTTTCGGCACGAGCTGATTCCCCAATGGTTTCGAGCGTTAATTCTCCACCGAGGCATTCCTGGTAAAAAGTCATTGCTTCCCTACAATTCCCGTTAAAAGTGAGGTATGAATTTATGCTAGCCATTTTATTGCTATTTTTTGATGCCATACAGCAATCGGTTTCTACATTATACTTTTTGGCATCAAGCCCTTAACACTACAAACATACAGCGAGATTACAGCAAGTAGAACACGTAGACACGACAATTGCGGGGGTTGTTTACGACAAAGAGCCTTGCTATATTTGAGATATGAAACATGTATCTATCTTAATCCCAGAGACTGCCGTGATCGAGGCCATTGCAGATCCACGTTATTTATTTACCGCTGTTAACGAATTTTTGCAGGCATCTGGTAAATTGCCGCTTTTTAAAGTGGAGCTTGTAGCCATGACTAGAGAGGTAAAGCTCAACAACAATCTTTTCTCGGTACATGCCGATAAATTATTGCATGAAGTGGAACGTACCGATCTCATCTTTGTTCCGGCAATAAGTGGTAATGTTGGTTATGCCATGGAGGCAAACCAGGAGCTGATACCATGGATGGTAAAACAGCATGCAAAAGGTGCCGAAGTAGCTTCACTTTGTTTAGGTGCATTTTTATTGGCTTCTACAGGTTTATTAAACGGCCGCAAATGCTCTACACACTGGTTATTTGCCAATCAGTTCAGGGAAATGTTTCCTGATGTGGAATTGGTTGATGGCAGCATTATTACCGATGCACAGGGATTATATTCGAGCGGTGGTGCAAATTCATACTGGAACCTGCTTTTATACCTGGTTGAAAAATATACGGATCGCGATACCGCAATTTTAGCAGCAAAATATTTCGCTATTGATATTGATCGCGAAAGTCAGCTGGCTTTCATGATGTTTCAGGGCCAGAAAGGCCATGAGGATGCAAAAATTAAAAAGGCTCAGGAATTTATTGATGGAAATTACCAGGAACGAATTACGGTAGATCAGCTGGCTGATATGTTGGCCCTGGGCCGGAGGAGTTTTGAGCGGAGATTTAAAAGTGCTACTAAAAATACGGTAATTGAGTATATACAAAGGGTTAAAATTGAAGCGGCAAAACGGAGTTTCGAATCGAGCAGAAAAAACATTACCGAAGTGATGTTCGATGTGGGGTATACCGATACCAAATCATTCAGGGATGTTTTTAAAAAAATTACCGGTTTAACGCCAATTGAATACCGCAACAAATACCATAAAGCGGTACCTGTTTTACAGGTTTAGCAAAAAAAAATTAAACGCAACACAATATATTCCAATTACAGCGTTTATGTATGTGAGAGCGTTAATTTAGATGACGGGGATACTGCCTAAGGGTGGAATCCCCGTTTCTTTTTTGTCTTTGTCAACCTGAGCGTTGTCGAAGCATTTCTTCAACAGATTTCTCCCTCCAGCTTCACTTCAGTAGAAATGATTAACTCAACACAATATATTCCAATTACAGCGTTTATGTATATGAGAGCGTTAATTTAGATGACGGGGATACTGCCTAAGGGTTGGAATCCCCGTTTCTTTTTTAGCAGAGGGCAAGATGGTGCATAGAGCGGAGCCTATGGCGATCAAATCTCTCCGCTCAGCTACTAAGCATAAAAAAGGGACACCTGTTCAAAAATGTCCCTTTTCAAAATATATGATAGAGTTATAATTTTTTATTCTGCTTTATTGCTAAAGTCAATTGGTTTCTTTTCGAAATATTGGTCAAAGTTTTGAACTTTTTTTGGTTTCATGATCATATATAAACCCAATCCGATTAACACCAAAGGAACACTGATCCCCGATAGATTGAAATCAAAAATGCTGATTGATCTAAAGGTGAACAAGCCACCTATAATGGTTAATGCCAGCCAGCCGTTTCCCTGGAAATTTTTGCGGTAACCCATCCACAAACCTGCACCGAACATAATGGTATGCCATCTCAATATCCAATGAGGAACGTCGACCCCAGTATTTCTAAGTAAGTATACAGACCCGATTACTAAGACTAAAATGCCTAAACCTAATTGCTTATCAGCGTGATTTTTTTTGATGAAAGTTTCCATGACTGTTTGTTTTTATGATTCAAATGTAGCACGGAAATGAAGGCTAGGGAATGGTTTTTCCTCCAGTTATGATATTTTATCGGTGAGTGAAATAAAACCGTCGGTAAAAATTTTCGGAAAATTCAAGAAAAGATGATTTTATCGGTGAATGGAGTGTAAGCGACTCAAATTGGCAATAATCAATTTTCAATAGATCAATAACGAATGAAAATGGGGTAAGATAGCTCTACGCCTACACCCGCCCTGCCCTTCAATGCGCAATGACGGATTTCTTATGAATCAATGACTATTGAACTATTTTTAGATTAGGCTGTGGACTATTGCCAATAAACCAATGAACTATTGAACCATTGCCAACTATTCAAATACAATGATTTCCGTCCCCTCGCTCATCACTACTTTTGAGGTGATATTGATAAACAAACCATGGGCAAGCACACCATTAATCTGGTTGAGATCGGAAGACAGTTTCGCAGGGTTATCAATCAGGCCAAAATCAGCATCGATAATTACATTTCCGTTATCGGTAATAAAGGTCTTATTTTCTTTTATCCTGAGTTTGCCTTGCCCACCTAATAAGTTAATCTGATCGAAAACATATTGGTAAGCCAATGGGATAACCTCAACAGGTACAGTAAAGGCACCCAGCTTTTTTACCTTTTTCGAGGCATCAGTAATTACGATGGCATTTTTACTCAGCGAAGCAATAATTTTCTCTCTGAAAAGTGCACCACCCCCACCTTTAATCAAGTCGAGCGATTCGGTAAATTCGTCGGCACCGTCTATACTGATGTCGATTTTGCTTAAAGTGCCCAGATCAAGGATTTCGATGCCTAATGATTTAGCCAGTTTTTCAGTAGCAACAGAACTGGCAGCAGCAGTAATATTTAAACCTTCCTGCACCCGCTTCCCCAACGCTTTAATGGCAAAAGCGGTAGTAGATCCTGTGCCTAAGCCCACTACATCGCCCTCTTTAACGTATTTTACAGCCGCCAGTGCCGCAGCCTGTTTTTCGGCATCCTGCTGGTTTTGATTGGTCTTTTCCATACAGTAAAAATAGGAGTTAAATGTTACACATGATGAAAACATTTATTTTGTTTCGTTCGGATACATACCAATGCGAAAAATGAAAAAAATTTAAAGCTGACACAATAAATCGTTTTTACAGCGTTAATGTATATGAGAGCGTTAATTTAGATGATGGGGATTCTGCAATTGTGGAATCCTCATTTCTTTTTTAAAGAGATTCTATTATCATACTTATCTAAATAACCTCCTTTTTATGTAGCAGACCCTGAAATAAATTCAGGGTGACGTACAAATTCCATAAAAAACGGCTGATGTTTCCATCAACCGCCTTTTTACTAATCTAAGCTATTTTTATTTTAAAGAATTGATCCAGCTGGCAATTTTATATGCTTCGGCTTTGGTTACCTGAGGCATTGGAGGCATTTCAGTTGAGTAACCTGGCCAGTTTTGTGGCTGAGGGTTGTGGATCAACTGAAATATTTTCTCAGGTGAATATTTACGTTTTGCAATTTCTGCAAATGGAGGACCAATTTGTCTTTTGGTCTGATTGTGGCAGGCCAGGCAAGTATTTTTAGTTAATAAACCTTCAACTTCTTTAAATGTTGGTGCTTTGGTTGTTGCAGTGGCAGCAGCAGTTGCAGGTGCTTTGGTTTCAGCTGTTTTTGCAGCGGTTGTTTTAGGCACTGTTGTTTTTTTAGCTGGTGCAGATGTGGCCGGTTTGGCTTCTGAGTTTTTAGTACTCACTTCGCTCATGCTAAGCTTGGTTCCATCAGGAATCTGATTTAAGGTATAATAAGCTACCGGATGAATCAGCGAATAGAAACCATCCTGCGAACGGATACCATCTAACGTTAAAGTATGGATGTAATATTGACGCAGGTTTTGAACAATAATTCTTGCTTTCAATCCATCAGCAGAAACTTTAACCCCAGAAATTTTTAATTTCTCGGTATTTACCGGTGGCGAACCATAAACCGGGTGGTATTTATAAATAAAACTCTCTGCGTTGTAAGAAGCTAAATCTTCTGCCGATTTACGATCTACCGGCATGGTAAATTCAACTTCGAAACCATCAGGCATTGCCCTGACCGCTTTCATCTCAAAAGGGGTTTTATTGTTGTAAACCAATCTTTCTAAGCCTTCATTGGCATCACCTGCTGATCCCCAGCCACGATTGGTTTCTCCAACAAATAAGGAACCATCGGTACCCCACTCTAATCTTAACACACCTGAACGGAAACCTTTACGGAACAAGAAGGCAGCACCTTGCTCTTCACCTTTTACGGTTTCCATAAAAATCCTCGAAATGATACTCATACCCTGGTCGCCAACTAAAATCTGGCCGGCAAATGGTCCGAATTTATTTTCAGGAATTTTAACTGGCTCAGCAGAAGAAATACCTAAAATACCGTAAGGTAACCAGACTGATGGTAAACGTAATTCAGGGAATACTTTCTTCATATCGAACAAGGTTTTAAAGGTTTCATTAACCCTGTTTTCAGGTTTAATGTATCTTCCCTGCTCGTTTTTAGTTCTGCGTTCGTCTATTTGCGAATAAAAGAAATCAGACTGTAATTTAACTGGAGAGTTTGGCAGGCTGGTCCACCTTAAACTTGCAGGGTGCCCCATAAAATCGCCTTTGTTAACTTTCCATAAACCACCAGATCCTACCCAGTCGCCCTGATTTTCGGTGTAATAAAACTTGCCGTCGATTTCGCCAATACCAGCAGGCGAACGGAAACCAGCGGCATAAGGACTCATTTTACCATCTTCGGTAATGTTCATCGCCCAACCCCGCATCGGTACGCGGCTTTCTGCACGCCACCACTCCTCATCGCCAAAGGCTACGTTTGCAGTAACCATAAAAGTACCATCAGGCATTAATTTAGGCCCGAAGCTATACTCGTGGTAGTGACCACTTAAAGGCCATGCATATACGGTTTCGTACACATCGGCCTTACCATCCTGGTCTTTATCAACCAGTTTGGTTAACTCGCCACGTTGTGCCACATAAATAGCCCCATTTTTATAGGCGATACCTAAAATCTCGTGCAAGCCATAAGCAAATCTGCGCCAGTAAGGTTTGGTTGTGGTTGGGTTTTCTACGATAAACACTTCTCCCCTACGGGTAGAAAGGGCTAAATCGCCATTTGGTAAGGTAATTAACCCGCCAACCTCTAAAATAGGTCCTTCGGGTACGCGTACTTTATTTATTTTGAAAAAATCTTCTTCTTTCGGTGTTTCCTGCGCAAAAACTGTGGTAAAGCTAAAACTTAATGCCAGTATTGCTAATTTCTTAAATGTATTTCTCATTACTATCTCAATTAAAACAAAATGGTATAATTCAACTTACTTCCAATGGCTACCACCATTTCTTTCTTGCCATTTACATCCCTGATTACCGGTTTGGCAGCGCCATCAGCCAGCTGGATATAATAAGATTTATCATCAACCAGGTATAATCCTTTCGATACTTCTTCGATATTTGAAGCAGTAGCTAAAAGGAAATACAAATCTTTTGAAGCGTTGTCGATAGTAATTTCTCTGGTTAAACCCTGCCCGTTTTCCATCACTTTTACCGCATCGGTAACCGTGGTACCATAAATATGGTATTTAAATGTTGGCCTTTCCTGTTTATCAAGTACATATCCTTTGGTACGGAAACCTGTACCGGCCGTGTCAGCTACCCAATTATCCTGTGCATTTGCCAGTTTAGAAATGGCTAAAACAGGTTTTTGGGTAAAACGGGTTACACTACCCAATGCGCGCGAGGTACCATTACCACGGCCGTCCCACATAGGTGTTGCATCAACAAAATCTCCGTGCCAGCCTTGTAATAAGGTTCCATTATCCAAATCATAGCTATAAGCTGTTTTTTCTGGTCCGCCTACTGAAATGGCATGTACTGAACGTACTCCAGGCAATACATCAACAAAACTTCTGATCATGTTGTTGCTGGCAGCTTCGATATAAATTGGATCCGGACCTCCTCTTTGATCCGACTTCGGAATATCGGGTAGTGCGGTAATTACGATGTTTCTAAAAGCAACGCTACCATGGTCGCCCTGTAAACGCAATGGTCCGGTAGCTTTTTCGGCACCAGCAGCGCCACGGGTTGCACCAAACAATTCTACATTCTCATGGATGGTTACACCATTAAGCACCACGCTGATTACTTTAGCATTTTGGGTTTTCTTTCCTGAAGCATCAAATTTAGGCGCCTGGAAAACAATTTTAATGTGCTGCCATAAACCAGGCGCTTTACTTGCATTCTGGCGCGGGGCTACACCACCAAAACCTTTTTCGGCTTCTGGTTTGCTGTCATCCCAGCGTTGGTAAATGCCTCCATTATTGGATGAGGTTGCATTTCTTAATCCCCAGGCATCATCAATCTGGATTTCGTAATTACCCTGCAGGTAAATACCAGAGTTTGCACCTTTAGAAGTTAAATAATCAAGTTCTACTGCTACGTTACCATATTCGTTTAGGGTGAACAAATCGGATCCGGCTTTCTTAGCCGAAGACTGGTTAACCAGAATCCCTTCGCCTTTGGTTGCTTTTAAAACATTTTCACCGTTTAAATCGGCTACGACATTTCCGGCCAGTGACCAGGAATTTCCAGGATTCCGGAAAGCAGATAGGTCTTTTAATTCAATGCGCTGACTGTAGGCCAGCATGGTTCCACAGAGCCAGAGCATGGCTGTAAAACCCGTCTTTGAGACGTTTCTTATCATATTTGGTTTCATGTTGTGCCCGCCCTTGTAGGCAAGCTGTGTTTTAAAATTTCCATTGAGCAGGTTTTTGCTACTCAATGGAAAGATAAAATTAATTACTTTTCTGTTGATAATGAATATGGGAAATCGGCTGGATTTGAACCCCTTGTTTTATTTGGCGTTGCCGACATATTAAAGTTTAACACGGCACCTTTTTGCATACCACTATGGCTGATCCAGTTTTTAGAATATGGCTTACCATTAATCTGCAACGACTGTACATAACGGTTGTTATCGCTGTTTGCAGGTGCATTGATGACTAACTGCTTGCCATTTTCTAAAGTAACGGTTACTTTTTTAAACAAAGGCGCACCTAACACATACTGATCTGTAGCAGGGGTTACCGGATAAAAGCCCATTGCCGAAAACACATACCAGGCAGAAGTTTGTCCGTTATCTTCATCACCGCAATAACCGTCAGGCGTTGCTTTGTACATCCTGTTCATGGTTTCGCGTACCCAATACTGGGTTTTGTAAGGCGCACCACCGTAGTTGTACAGGTAAATCATATGCTGGATCGGCTGGTTTCCATGTGCATACTGTCCCATGTTGGCAATTTGCATTTCACGGATTTCATGAATCACACCTCCATAAGCACTTTCATCAAATACTGGGGGCATAGAGAAAACCGAATCCAGTTTGGTTACAAATTTTTGGTGACCGCCCATTAGTTTAGCTAAGCCATCAATATCCTGGAAAACCGACCAGGTATAGTGCCAGCTGTTACCTTCGGTAAATGCACCACCCCATTTAAACGGACTGAACGGGCTTTGGAAAGTTCCATCCTGGTTTTTACCACGCATTAAGCCCGAAGCCGGATCGAAAAGGTTTTTATAGTTCATTGCCCTTTTCTTGTAAATATCAATTTCAGATGCAGGTTTACCCAATGCTCTTCCTAACTGATAAATGGTAAAATCATCGTAAGCATATTCTAAGGTTTTAGCTGCGTTTTCGCTCTTTTTAACATCGAAAGGTACATAACCCAATTCGTTGTAATATTTAACGCCATCGCGGCCAACGGCTTCCATAGGGCCTTCGTTGTTGGCACCATGTTTTACTGCCTGCCATAGGGTTTCGATATCATAACCGCGCATACCTTTAATGTAAGCATCAGAAACTACCGAAGCAGAGTTGTTCCCTACCATAATATTGGCATAACCCGGACTGCTCCACTCAGGCAACCAACCACCTTCTTTGTAGTCGTTAATTAAGCCTTGCTGCATTTCTTTATTGATTGAAGGATAAACCAGGTTTAAGAAAGGGTATAAAGCCCTGAAGGTATCCCAGAAACCTGTTCCGGCAAACATATACCCAGGTAATACCTGACCATTATACGGGCTCCAGTGTACAATCTGGTTCTGTGCATCAATTTCGTACAATTTGTTCGGGAAGAACAAGGTACGGTACATTGCTGAGTAAAATGTACGGGTTTGATCGATGGTACCACCCTCAACAGCAATTTTGCTTAAGGTTTTGTTCCAGATAGCCCGGCCTTTCGCTTTTGTAGCCTCGAAAGCATCATTAGCCAGCTCTCTTTTTAAGTTTAAATCGGCTTGCTCGAAACTGATAAATGAAGAAGCTACTTTGGCAATTACCTGCTCACCTTTTTGGGTAGCAAAGCCGATAACGGCACCAGCGTGGTCAACCGTAAGCTCTAAATCTTTATCTTTTAGTTTTTTATCATCCCAGGTTTTGGCCAGTTTGAAATCTTTGTTAAAATAAATTACAAAGTAGTTTTTGAAATTTTTAGGTAGCGGCCCACGGGCATACTTGGAAGTATAACCAATAATTTTTCTTTCGGCCGGAATAATTTTAATGTAAGAACCACGGTTCTGTGCATCAATTACCACAAAAGAACTATCGGTTTTAGGAAAAGTGAACCTGAACTGTGCCGCTCTTTCGGTTGGCGTAATTTCGGTAGTTACATCGGCATCGGCCAAATAAACACTATAATAGTAAGGTTTAGAAACCTCTGCCTTATGGCTAAACCAGCTTGCGCGGTCGTCATCTGTAAATTTTAATTTACCGGTGCCTGGCATTAAAGAGAAAGCACCATAATCGTTCATCCATGGCGACGGCTGGTGCGTTTGTTTGAAGCCCCGGATTTTATCGGCATCGTAAGTGTATGCCCATCCGTCGCCGTTTTTACCTGTTTGCGGGGTCCACATGTTCATTCCCCATGGCAAACCAATGGCCGGGTAGGTATTTCCATTTGATAATGCCGGTTTGGATGCGGTTCCCATCAGGGGATTTATCCAGTCAACCGGATCGGTTACCTTACCAATGGTTTGTGCGAAACCGGTTGTTGCCGCAAGACCCAATAAGGCAATAAATAGTCGTTTCATTTGTTTTGGTTGTGTTTTAAAATGGGTGTAATATTATTTAAACTTGCGAATTTTTAACATAATCTGCCCAAAGTGCATCTAAATCTTTACCAGTGAGTTTAGTCCAGATTTCTTTGGTATAGGTATGGTCTCTTAAAGAAGCGTCAACAGCTTTAATGGTGCCGGGTTTTACACTTTTCTCCATCCAGGCAAAAAATGCCGCCGTAATGCGGTAGCTGTTCTTATAGCTATGCTCAGGTTTTAAAGCAGGCAGCGACCATTTTGCACCGGCATTATCAACACCAAATTTATAGCGGGCATAATCGGCTATCCCTTCGGTTAACCAACCCGGCCCAACGCTACGACCATAATCCTGTACGATGTGCATTACCTCGTGGGTGACCACATCAATATCTTCAGGGTGTTTTACCATCCAAAGCGAGCTGAACGTCACTTTACCGTTGGCTGTTGCTGCAACACCTTTGTAAGCCGTATCAACAAAAAATTTTACTTCTTTTATGGTAGCCGGATTGTACTCTTTCGCCAGTTTGGGATAAACTTCGAAAAATGTTTTAACTAAACGCTTTTTCAGTTGTGGGTCCAGTTCGGCAAAATTGCTTTCGAACGATAAGGTGTAACCACCTTTTTTGGTGATTTCCTGTGCTTTTAGCTGTGTAGAAAAAGCCGAAATCAGCATTGCACAAATCGAAATGTTAAATATTTTTTTCATTTATCTGAGATTTTATCGCTTTGGTTAGCACGTTTGATTCTGCAAAGTAAATATAATATGTAAAACGTTTTACTAAACGATCAAAAATTTTACTTATGTGATTATATTTTTTACAAATTCCTCTCCCGGTTACCTGTTATTAAATTTTATTTACTGCTATAAGTAAGCGTTACTTTATCTGCGGCTTTGCCATAATCTTCCCAAAGTTGGTCGACCGTTTTACCGGTTAAAGCCGACCACGATTGCTCGGTATATTGATGCGCCCTTAATTGCTGATCTAGTACGGCAATTAAACCTGGTTTTACATTTTGTTCTAACCAGGCGAAAAAACGTGCAGTAATGCGGTAGCTGTTCTTATAACTCTGCTTTTCGGTATAGGCAGGCAGGCTCCATTTAGAACCTACATTATCTACCCCGTATTTATAGCGCACATAATCTGCAATGCCTTCGGTTAACCAAACCGGACCGGCACTGTAGCCGTAACCTTGTACAATGTGCATGGTTTCGTGCGTTACTACATCAATATCGGTAGGATGTGCTTTCATATACCCGGCGCTGAAAAGAATCCGGTTTCCACTGGCTTCGGCAACCGCCTTATATGCCGTGTCGACTACAAAAAGTACATCATGGGTAGATTTGGTGTTAAAGGTTTTAACCAAAGTAGGATAAATTTCGAAATAGGTTTTAATCAGGTTTTTTCTAACCACAGGATCTAAATTCGGGTCTTTGCTGATGAAGGTTAAAGTATAGCCCTTGTGTTTTTCTTTGCTGTAAGAAACCCAGTTTTGAGCAAGTGCGGAAAACAATTCTTTTTCTATTTTCTTTTGCGATTTATTTTTTACCCATTCGCTGTTTACTTTGATTTCTCCGGCTTTAGCCTTAATGGTTGATGTTTCGTTAGTTACAAAATCAAGCACCACATTTCTTTTGGTACGGTAACCATCTGCCTGTGCAAAACCTGGATAAACGTTAAAAAAAGCGGCTTTCAATTTGGCATCTACAATGGCATTTGCAGCACTGTCGGGATCATTATTGGTTATCTTATACCCTCTTTCCCTATTTTGTGCAGCAGCAGAAAATACCGAGCAGGATACCAATGCGAAGATTAAAAATTTCTTGACCATTTGTTTTATTTGTGTGTTGATGATAAAAAAGGAAAGATTCAGAATAATAAGCCTGAATCTTTCCTGATAATTTAAAATTTAGTAGTTAATGTTGGGAAAATCGGTTTTAGCTTTTGCAAGCATTGGTGCCCAATCAGCTCCTTTTTCATCTTTAGGTCCGAAAGCAGTTAATGCCAGAGGTGCCAGATCTGTTTTAGCTGCACCACTCCAAAAGTGGATAAACTCACCAAAATTCATTTTCCTTGTATATTGCTGATAATTCTTTCCCTGCACTGTAATGGCCTGTTTAGGAAAATGTAGCGACAATAAAGTAAAAAACCCGTTTAACACTTTGGTTTTTCCATAGTTTTCATAAATGGGTAAAAACCAGTTTTTAAACCATTGCGTACTCGCCCTTGGGTAATTATCGGTGGTTGTCATCATTTTGTTCAACCAACGTTGCGCATCGGCAGGCCTGTTTAAGCCAAGATACACATCGTATTGATAAATTTCCATCCATTTACTATCATGCCAGATATCGAAAGCAGGAGATTCTTTTACTCCCTTTGATGCTCCCTCTACAATGTGACCAATCTCATGGGTCGACAAATCAATATCATTATCCACACCCGTTACCCAGGCATTAAAATCGTTAGCGCCACAATCGGTTACGTTCCGGTAATCATGACCGGCATCGAGGTAAGTACCTGGATGCCCGCCTCCATATTTACCGGCATGATATATTACAAACAAACGGCTGTCATCACCAAATTTTCCATAAGCCTTTTTAGTATAGTTCCAGGCCTCAGCCATGTAAGTTTTGGGCCATGTAACAGTAGGTTTAACATCGCCATCATAGTAAACCACTACGCTGGTATCATAGTATATCCGGTTTAGTAACTGAACATGTTCAAACCAATGTTCTTTCCAGGTTTTAGGTGGTGCATCTGCAGGGTCTACCGTTTCTATAAGAGGTGGGGCCGGGCTTACCGTTTCAACAGGTGCCTTTTTAGTATTGCATGCCAAAACAGCAAAAACAATAATGGCAAATAGTAAAAAAATGTTTTTCATAGCCTAAAATTTAGGAGGTTTAAAAAAATCACCGGGTGTAATACCCGGTGCCTGGATGGTGCTACCAACCTGTATTTTGTACAATTACAGGTACTTTTTGGATTTCGCCACTTGGTATTGGCCACAAATAGTGTTTCTTTTGGAAAACCCTGTTTTCAGTTACAACTGGTGTGAAAAATCCTGGCGCGTTTTGAGTAATATTTAATCCCCTGATCTGGGTATCAGTAGTTTCTGCAATTTTCCATTCCCTCGTATAGAAATAACGATCTAACTCGAAAGCCAATTCTACTCTTCTTTCTCTACGGATGGCATCTCTCATGTCTGTTGGTACAGGCAAACCACCGTTTCCATAAACAGGGATGCCGGCTCTTGTACGGATTCTGTTTAGGTAGATTAAAATATCAGGATCAGAAGGATTTGATTCCTGCAAAGCTTCAATGTAATCCAGGTAAATTTCAGCAAGCCTGATTACGGTAAAAATTGTTCTGCCACTTGTCCAGCCGGCAACAGTTAAATGTTTTCTGGATGTATAACCTGTTTTGGTATAATCATTATTAGCGATAGCACTTTTACCTGCATTACCGTTAAACTCAAAACTGGTAACAATATTCGATGACGGATTGATCCATTTACGGCCGCTGTAGGTAATATCGGCATAAAAGCGCGGTTCGCGGTTAACATACATATTACTAATGTTTCTGCTAACCCCCTGATCATTCGGATCTGGCGCCTGATAACTTGAAGTTCCATTTGCCGAATAAGTGGGATCACTTTCTATTGGCAAACCATTTGCAGTAAAAAATGCATCGACTAACTGTTGAGATGGAGACAAGAAAGAGCCACCTTTATCTCCCCCGGAAGCACCACTATGATTAGGCGCTAATGAATATTGATAGAAAGTTACATCACCACCTCTTCCAAAAATAACCTCCGAATTCCAACCATTTAAAAACACATCCCTTGTGGCTATAAACGCCCTGTTAAATGCCGTATTTGGTAAGCCTGATGGTGTTGCCGCAACAGTATACAATGCGTAGCCAGAATAATTAGGATTGTTTAAAAATGCTTTGGCTGCTGTTGCTAATCTTGTCCACTTGGCCACATTATAGTTCTGGTTAATCAGTTGCTTTCCATCCTGATTTTTAAGATTAGCATAATCGGTATTTCCATTAAATAACGGACGTGCAGCAGTTAATAATGCTTTGATTTTATAGGCATCGGCTACAGAGGCGGTGATATGACCATAATCTTCATTAGCCTGTGGCGTAGCAGGTAACCTTTGACTAACGGCTTCCAATTCGCTCACAATGTAGTCAATACACTCATCCATCGAATTACGTGGCTTACTGATTTCAGCTAAAGGCGCATCTGAAGCAATTGGATCATTTCCTAATAACACAACAGGTCCGTATTGCCTCACTAAATAGTAATAATAAATGGCCCTTAGTGCTCTTGCCTCATTATAATAACGATTTACAATGTCAATGCCCCCAATATTACAATCGGTACATTTCGTTACATTGGCCATAAATGAACTGGCTGCCTGTATGCCACGGTAATAATTTTGCCAGTGGTAATTTACTTGCCCACTGGTTGCATCCCAGGCACCCGAATTCACATTTTCAGTAAAATTAGGTAACGTGTAGTCTGCTTCATCAGAAGCAGCTGTCCACGGGCCTATGTTCCCACTTGCAGAGGCAGAACGATCCTGATTCTGATCAGGTAATGTTGAATAAACATTGGCCAAAGCCTGGTCAACAGTTGCTTTTTTCTGATACATCTGATCGAAAGTTAACCGGTCGTCAGGTACCTGATTTAAAAATTTCTTACAGCCATAACTACCTGCAATAAGTAATGCTCCGGCCGTATATATTAATATTTTTTTCATTCCTTTTATTTTAAAAATTAGCGGTAAGACCTAAAGAATAATTAGATGTTAGCGGATATCTTGTACCGTTGTTGGTTAAAAGCTCAGGATCCCAAAGCTTGAATTTGCTTATGGTAAATACATTATAACCAGTTGCATATATCCTTAAGCGCTTAACACCTAAAGATTTAATACCATTTTTCAGGGTATAACCTAAATCCGCATTTTTCAATCTTAAGAAACTGATATCCCGTTTCCACCAGGTACTTGGCTGATAGTTATTGTTATTGGTACCTCCATAAGATAAACGTGGGTAAACTGCATCCTGACGAGGATTGGTTGTAGTCCAGCGATCGGCAGCAACGGCCAGCATATTACCCAAACCACCTGAATTGGCAAATGAGGGAATGTTTAACAAAATATCTGCATTGTCCTGCCCCTGAAAGAACAAACCAAAATCGAAGTTTTTATAGGTTAAAGAAAAACCAAAACCATAAGTGGTACTTGGCAAATCGCCTCTTCCAATTACAGTTTGATCGAATGAATCGATCTTACCATCACCATTTAAATCTTTGTACTTAATATCGCCTGGCATGAGCGTTCCAAATTGTGTCGGACTTGCATTAATTTCTGCCTGGCTATCAAATAATTTCTCGGCAATGTAACCCACACGTGTAGAAGCTAACACATTTAGGCCACGTTGTTCCATCCACGGATAAGGTTTTGGTGCCTGGTCATTTTCAATCACCTTATCTTTATTGAAAGTAAAGTTAGCCCTTAAATTAAGCGACCAGTCTTTACCAAACTGAGCATCGTACTGTAAAGTACCATCAATACCTTTATTTTCTACAATACCCAGGTTACCAATTGGGGTGTTCGCTAAACCAATATAATTTGGAACAGTACCTCTTTGTATAAACTGATCTTTTCTTCTTTCTTTAAAGAAATCGACAATTAATGATAAGTTGTTATTTAATGTTTTTAATTCAAATCCTAAATCCTGCTTGCGGGTTTCGGCCCAGGTTACATCTACGCCGTAAGCTGTTACGCCCAAACCACCTGGCGAAATGTTTCCATTTTGCCCGAAGGTATAACCACTTGCACTACCTACTTTTGTTAAATAATAGAAACGGTCGCCTTCGCTACCCGCATAACCAGAACCACTGCCACCACTACCTACTATACCATCTGAATAACGGAATTTAACCATCTGAAAGGCATTTTTAAGTGGCTCAAAAAATTTCTCGCTTGACAATAACCACCCAATACCCAATGCCGGGAAGAAACCATAACGTTTATCTGGTGCAAAGTTTTCTGAACCATTGTAACCAACATTAAACTCAAAGAAATACTTATTGTCGTAAGCATAAGTAGCACGACTGGCAATACCTTGCAGGCGATATGGAAGAGAGAGGGTTAAATTACCTGCAAATGGTGTGGTATTATCGTTTTGGTTATATAACAACAAACCGGTTACCGCATGTTTGCCAAATGTACGGTTATAGTTAATAGCGGCCTCAAAATACATTTTTTTATCACCACCATTTCCGATACTGTAGTTCAGGAAATCCTGTCCTTGCAATACCAAACCGTATTTATAACCTGAAGCAGGGTTTCCTGCAACAAGGTAAGGATCGTTGGGGTTTATCCTGTATATAGTCTCGCGCTTTGTTCTCGCTATAGAGTTGTTGTTGTTTACATCAAAAGAAAACATTGTAGTAACCGACAAACCAGGAGTTAGCTCTTTTAAATCCTGGGTTAAACGAAGATTAGAATACAACTGATTGTTATAGCCAACTCTGTAACCGTTTCTGGTAATGTCTCCATAAGGGTTACGCTGATCAGCCTGTGGGCTGATACCCGGTAAACTACCATTTGGATAAAGAACCGGGAAAGAAGTGGGGTTAATCAGGAAAGCCTGACTAAAAATATCCTGTGCCCCTAAGTTACTTGGATAGTTGCTTTGTGCCAAAATACCTTTGATACCCAAATCCATTTTAGTCGTTCCGGTAATATCCCAGTTTAAATTGGTGCTTACGTTGTAACGGCTAAAATTTTGTTTAACAGCTGAATTTACAGCTTCATCTGTTTTAAACAATCCATCCTCGCCATAATATCCTAACGAAACATAATATTTGGCATTGCTAACGCCACCTGAAAGGTTAGCAGTTGCCGATCTGTTTCTACCAAAATCATTGTAAATGGCATCAAACCAGTTCACATTTGGATAAAGAACCGGATCGGTGCCTGCTGCAGTTTTTTGAATGGCATCTATTGAATAAGCTGGTGTAAAAGCACCCGCTGCACCTCCCCTTAAATAATCAGAATATTTGGCCTCATTAGCTAAGTTCATGTAATCTACCCCATCAATCAATTGTGGTTTTTTGGTAAAACGGCTTATCCCTTCATAATACTCCACATTAATTCGCGGCGACCCGGTTTTTCCCTGTTTAGTATTAATTAAGATTACACCATTGGCACCCCGAATACCGTATACTGCCGTTGCAGCAGCATCTTTTAATACGGTGAAGTTTTCAACATCATATACGCTAATATCATTTAAATTACGGTTAGGTACCCCATCAATAATAATTAGCGGGCCTCTGTCACCTGATGTTAGCGACGATATACCACGAATGAAGATATCTGAGCCGGTTGCACCTGGCTCGCCATTTCTGGATACGTTTACCACACCTGGAATGCGACCAGCCAATAACTGGCTCATACTCGAAACCGGTTGTTTTAATTCGTCGGCCTTAACTGATGATTGCGCACCAACAAGACTTTCTTTTTTCTGCGTTCCAAATCCTACAATTGCCACTTCTTGCAGGTTAGCACCGGTTGTTTCTTTTAAACGGATATCTAACATGGTTTGCGTGCCAACAGGAATTTCCTTTGTATCGTAACCTACGTATGTTACAATTAAAATAGCATCTTGATTTGGAACCGTAATGGTGAAGGCACCATTAACATCGGCAGCAGCACTTGTAGAACTGCCCTTAACTTTTACGCCAGCTCCAGGCAGTGCCAAACCTGCCTCATCTTTAATAATACCACGAATCACAATATCTGCCCTCGATTGATTGATTGAGACCGCAGGGTTTATATTAACAGCAGCAGCATGAGCCGTGGTATAAAAACCACTGCTTAAAGCTAAAGTGAAAGCAATAGCTTTAAAAGCACAATCTTTAAACCTGAGCCTGCCTCCGGTTAAATTTGTATTTTTTTTCATCATAATTTTTTTAGTATTAACAGTATACTGTTGTTGGTTTGCTTGGTTGAAAATCTTATGGCCCATCCTTTTAGCATGGACGAATAAATTTTGATCTGTCTGATTTACGGAAGTAGATTATTGTTGCTCTTCGGGTACCTCAATTACCCTCCACTCTGATAACTGGAATAGAGAACCACCATTATTCAAAGTAATACTAAGCCTGTAATATTTGTACAATACCTTATTTTTAAAGTTGTATGTCTTGGTTAGGTTACGGCCAGAAAATGTTTCGCCTGTTCTGGTATCCAGGTCTACCCAATTGCTACCATCAGTAGAACCACTTAGTTTCCAGTTTTTAGGATCCCTGTCGGGGGCATCGCCTCCTGATGTTAAAGTATAAGATGCCACTTGTTGAGCTGATGGGAAAGTTAATTGCATGTAAAGGCTTGCCTGATAGGGATTGATCAGGAATTTTGAGTTGATATCGTTATCAACCACCTTTAGAGATCCTTCGCCGGCTGATGCGCCGCTAGGGTTTTCGATGTTCACTGTGAGCGCAGCTTTTGCCGTCACATCAACTTTGGCTTTCCAGGTAAAAAGATCCACAGCAGGGTATTCTTCTTTACCACATCCAAGAAGTAAAACCGCAGCTAAGCATAGCCCGATAGCACCCCTGGTCATTTTTAAAACATTCATAATTAATTTAGGGTTTATTAGTTAGTAAAAGTGTTACAGTTTACAGCAGCTTAATAAACAATGCAGCTCATTGATTACAGGGAAAGCAAATTGTACAATAGTTTAACTGCATTCCAATCCCATCAGCCTTGGCAAGAACTCATTTCTATTATCTGCTTATTTTTTGACCTATAATGCCTGTTATTTAGATTCGTATTGTATACGAAATGCTCTTTGGCATTTACCATAGTTAAACTTTAGCCTTCTTTTCAGCACTTGAAATACAATGCCTGCCGGTTCATGGCTAAAGTTGGTTTAGTCGGTTTTTTGTTTGGTATTATTGGTTGTTTTAGTTTGGTTGTTTGTTTTTCGCCGAGAACGATAAATATTGATTAGTGGTGTAAAATTTTCTTCGTATAGGAACTCCTTTGCTTTTTAATGAATAATTAATGATTTAGCATTACTAAAACGTTTTAGTTTATTTTCATAAAAAAAAGCTTCAATGCTATTAAAACTTCTTTCGAGAGGCCGTTAAAAGATTGAATGCCAGTATGAAACAACCCTAAAAACAAAACTAAAACGTTTAACTAAACAAGTATAAGCATATTATTACAATTCCAAAATTATTTTTGCATTTTTTTGAACAAAAAGCGTTAAAAAAATGTGTTTCATCAGTTATTTAGTATTGATAGGCAACCTGAAACACCGATATTATATGCCTGTCTTGAAATCAGAGAGAAAAATTAACTACAGCATTGATAAAAAATCATTAATCCTGTAGTTAAAATCAAATTAGTTTTTTTACACCAGAAGCTTAAATTAAGTTTAAATCGCAGCAACTTGCAGCACCAATAAGGGCGGCGTGTTCTTTCAGTTCGGATATTTTTATTTCCGTTTCAATGCCATTTCCTTTAAGTGTAGCGATAAGTTCTGGTGCAAAGGCATTAAAAGATTGTGCAATGTTGCCACCAATAATTACGGTATCAATTTTATGCTGTCCGATAATCGGGATTAAAAACTTTGCAAGGTTGTTACCAAACTCCATAAAAACCATGGTTGCATGATGGTCGGTTTCCACAATTTCGACCAACTCTTTAACCCCTGCCACCACTTTACCGCTAAGCTGGTTAAAACGTTTTACGAACCAGCGCGTAGATAAATAATCTTCAGCTATTCCATCTAAAAATTCCGAGTTCCAAAGAGCAGCATCAAAAGTTTTGTGGTTGAGGCAAAGTGAAGAACCAAGTCCAGTACCTAATGTGAGGCCCAATACATTGGCATTTCCTTTGGCAGCACCGGCAAAAACCTCACCTTGTAAGAAACCTGCTGCATCATTTATAAAGTGAATATGCGCTGTAGGGATATCCAACCTTTTAGACAATTCTTCTTTAACATTGATCTGGTAAAGTGCCTTAAATTTATCCTGATCTTTAATTAACGAAATGCCCTCACTATAATTAAAAGGGCCAGGCATGGCAATCCCAACATTCCGGGCACCGTTTCCCATATTTTTAAAAGCCTTATCAATAATATCGCACCATGCTGATAAAATTACTTCTTTACTCTCCTGCGAATCCACAGGGCTACGCTTGATAGAATCTTTCATCAATGTTCTTGTTTCCAAATCTACCAATGCGGCCGTAATATGCGAGCCGCCAATATCTACACCTAATGCAACAGGCTTTTCCATTCTATATTTTCAGTTATTTGTTCTTCCTACTTCTAATAATTTTGCAAAAGTAGCAATTCATTTCTATTTGCTAAGTGAAAACGGCCTCTCTTAAGCCATCACTCCCCTATTTAACGAATGTTTAACATTCATTTTCAGTTTTATTCTCTCTCCTTTCAAAAAATCGCAATAATTAATGAAGTTTTGGTGAATTTTTTGCCATTTTTAAATGCCAAGCCTTAGAACATAGGAGAATCTGAAACGATATTGCTTTTATTTTCTCAGGTTCTGCAGGATTTAATGGCTTAGTTAAACTGAATTACAAAATAGCTTCTGTAACCGCTTTTACCCTCCGTCAACATGATTTTGGCAGCTCCAAGGTTGTGACTAAATTTTGTTTCGCACTTGTTTCCATCAACCACCGGTTCTTCAACCAGCGGCATTAAGAAATACCCATAATCTCTGACTAGCAAGTTACATTGGTTTGCTTGCAGAAACCCCTTATTTGACATTTAAACTATTGGAATATTTAAGAAAACCAGCATTATTTACAGCTGTATATTGCAGCCTAATGCTGGTTTTATCGGTTTTTATTTAATCCCCCATTTATCGGCCAGCATTTTAATAAAATAGCCTCCCACTACGCTCCTGGCCTGGAAACCTGTCATTTTGCCATTTGTGGTTTCGTGCCAATCGCTCAAAGGCACCTTGCTTTCCGTTTCCGTAGCATAACGATATACCGGACTTATAAATTTCCCGAAATCGGCATCATTATCGGCCAGGGTAGCTGTCCACATAATCCAATCCGATTTGGTATAAGTTCTGCGGCTATCTAAGGGTAAGCCAAAATCTTTTTGTTTGGTTAAGTAGAAATTGATTTCCTTTTTGTAAACCTCTTTCGGAAAGAGATCGAGTTTTAAAAGCTTATCCCAAACCAGGTTGTATTTCTGGCTCCAGGTATTTTTATCGTTAAAGGTTAAGGCATAATGGTCGCCATCATCGGCCATTTTCATCCAGTTCTGAGCCATTTGCAAAGCTGCAGTTCTGTATTTACCGGCTACATCGGTTTTACCCAGTTGCTGTGCCATTTGCGCATAAGCACCCAATGCAACAATTGCTTTAACTGATAAGTTTGCATTGCGGGCCAAATGACCTGCAAAATCGTCGGTACAAAGCTGGTTTGCAGGATCAAACCCCTCTTTTAATAAATAATTGGCCCAAACTGACATCACCTCCCAATGCTTTTCAGCATATTTTGCATGGCCTTCAGCTTTGCTAATGGCTGCAGTTAAAATAATCATGTTGCCCGCTTCTTCAACCGGCATATCTTCTCCATAGGTTTGCCCGTTAGCCAAAGGGTATGTACCCAGATCATGCGCGGCAAAAGGTTTTTTCCATTTACCACTTTCGGAATAATAGAAAATTCCATTCAGCATACCTTTTAACAATTCGGGGTTATAAATCAAAAATTGTGGCGCTGAAGGATAGGTAACATCTACCGTATTGATTGAGCCATTGCTGAAATTTTCTTTAGATAAGAAAAGGATATCGCCATTTGGTGCATAAACAATTTTATGGGCCGCAATGGCCTGCCTGTAGGCCAGTTTACATAAATCGGCATATGCTGCACCGCCTGCTTTTTTCGCATCGGCATATAATTTAGCATCAAATGTTGCACATTCGGCTTTTAGTGCCGGGTATTGTGCTGCGGCTTCTGCAAGTTGATCTTCAAAGTGCTGTCCACCTGCATGTCGCCACACCGGTAACAATTTTTCGCCAAAGTATTCTATCGATTCCAGATCATCGTAACCCAGCATTACATATTTCTCTACCGCAGCAGCAGAAACTTTACCAAAAGGAATCACACTGCACAGGCTTAAGTTTTTGGTATTTAATACCTGCGTTTGGGCAGGGTACCTTGCCGAACGTAAAGCTTTGAGGCTTTCGTTTGGTGTACCAATAAATTGAGTAGCCTTAAATTTTGCGGGAGCGGCAACATAAAGGTAGCCCCAATCGATACGAAGGTCATCGCCACGTTTTTTCAATACAGGTTGCGCTACGGTACCGGTTTTCAATAAAGATAAATTGTTACGGGTACTTTTCCAGGCCGAAACAGGTTGCGTAGGATTGTTTACCGCAATGTTCGATGATGCACTAAAATAAACATCAACCTGGTGTGTTTTACCATCAGTAGCATTTACCGCATAGCTGATGTAACTAATGGGGCGGGCGGTTAGTTTAATATTCGCAGCTAATAGCGGGGAGGTAAAACTGACCTTTAAATTTACCGGGCCACAGCTAAAAGTATATTGTGTACTGGTAGCCTGAATGTTTACATTCGTTTGTTTGGCGATATCAGTGTTAATCCCTGTTGCTTCTTCTTCAACAATACCTGCATCTAAATGCCGGCCACCTGCGGTATTTTTAACATAGATAGCCAATACATTTTTGCCTTTTTGCAGTACCCCATTTTCAATCGGAAGGTAAACATAATCAGAAACCCATCCGTTTTTATTGTAAATCACCTTACCATTTAAGTACACGATTACGTTATCATCGTGATTAAGTTTTAAATATTTTTTAGTAGCAGAAATCGTGTTCAGATTGAAAGTACGACGGAAATAAAGATCGTTACTGGTCCATTTTGTTTTTGTGCGATCATCATCGCCAAAGGGTGCCTCAGCTTTTTTCCAGCCAGCATCGTTAAAAGCATTGCTTTCCCACCCTTCTTGTGGTTGATCAAAACTATAGCTTGCCTGGTATTTGGATTCGTCGGCAGCCGGTAGTATGGTTTTAAAGGTTTTGCCTTCCTTGCCTAAGAAGCGGTATAATTTTCCATCAACTTTGATCACTCCCAATAGCGATTGCTCTTTACCGGTCCAGTGTTTGGTAGCAGAATTGGTAAGGCCATCGCCAAAAGACCAAATGCTGAAATAAGCATCGTGTGTGATTAAAGGATAGGCAGGGGCTTTATCCTGTGCGTTAACAATTAAATTAAGAAACAGGTAAAATGTTAATAAGGAAAGTTTTCTCATGATTAATATTTGGTTTCATTATGTTTGATCAAAAACATCTTACCGATTTATCAGCCAAAAATCTTCTGCCAGACCTAGATAAAAGGTGGAAGATGATACTGGTTAAAAAATGGATTTGCTTCTGAAAGCTCAAAACAAAAGTAAAACGTTTTAGTATACCAATATTAGTAAAAAAAGACAAATTCAATCGTGTTAATCAGTAACTTATAGGTTACAAACAACTTGATTTAGAAAGCACAAAAAAAGGTGCCCAAATTGAGCACCTTTTTCGGTTTTAGTTATAACCAGGGTTTTGAGTTAAATTCCCGTTCAAACTACGTTGAACCTGAGGAATTGGATAAAGTGCTTTCGTAGCAACCGTTGGTGTGTGGTCCCACCAGCTGCCGGTAGTAAATTTTCCAAAACGGATAAGATCATCTCTTCTCATTCCTTCGAAAATAAATTCTCTTCCTCTTTCAGCTAACAACTCATCAAGTGTTAACGATGCCGTAGTATAGGCACGTGTAGCAAAATCAGCATCGCTGAATGCACGTTTTTTACAATCGTTAATTAACTGTACAGCTTCTGCCGTGGCTACTCCCCCATTCTTGCGCATAATTGCTTCTGCCTTGGCGAAATAAATCATGGTTAAACGGTAGATATTCCAGTCGCCATTGTTGTAATTCGGGTCAATAGCCGGCACACCACCCGGACCGGCAAACTGGTTACCCAATTTATATTTGTTAAAACGAACACCCGAGTTTTCTTCACCTTCGCTCATGTTACTCACCGTAGAACCCGTTTTGTTTTTACGGATATTATCGACAAATACCAATTGAGATCCGTTATATTCTTCAGATGCCAGAACCGGTTGAGTTGGATCAACAAACTGAAACATCGGACCTTCTAAAAGCCAAGTTCTTTTTCTTAAATCAGCATCTTCGTAAGTGGTAAAAACGCCCGGTATTAACACAATACCATCGTTACCATTTCTACCACCGCCATAAATTTGCTGTTGTTTAAAATGGTAGAATTCGCCTGGCCATGATGGCTGGAAGTTAGCTATACTATAGTTATAGGCAATAGAGAAAATAACCTCTTTAGATAAATCGTTAGTGGTTTTAAACTGATCTGTGATGTTCGGATCAAGTGCCATTACACCATTCTGTGCACCAGCTTCGCCTGAAATTAATTTATTGGCTGCAGCAATACAATCATCCCAACGTGGTGTTCCGGTCCAAACCTCGGCATTTAAGTAAAGTTCTACCAACATAGCATAACCACCGGCCTGGCTCATACGCCCCAGCATACCGCGCGAAAGTTTAGGTGCTTTATCGATGTTCGATTTAATCTCTGATTCGATAAAATCAAATACTTCTTTACGAGATTTTGTTGCCGGTTTTGCAGGAATACCTACCTGTGTAACCACCGGAATATTACCGAACAAATCCATTAATTTTAAATAGTGGAACGCTCTTAATAACTTCAATTCGGCAATAAAGGCATCTTTTTCAACTTGCGTAAGTCCCATCTGGCCGATATCGCGTTTTTCGATATTTTCAATCGGGTCATTACACAAGCCCATACCCCAGAACATTAAAGACCAGGCATTGTTAATTCCACCTTCGTCAGTAGTCCAGGTATGGTAGTGCAATCTTTTCCATTTGCCGCCATCTTCACCATGGCGGCCTTTTGTTGGCCAGGCCAGCTGATCGCCAGAAAGCTCAGCTAAACGCCACCAGCCATCCTGACCGGAAGGAGTAACCCATGCATTGGCGTGGGTGTATGGCCTTAACACGGCCGATAAAACCTCAGTTTTATTATTATAAAAATTATCTGTTAATAACTGATCGTATGCGTTTTCATCCAGTTTTGTACAAGCACTTGTAATACTCAGTATACCTGCAAGCACACCATATATGATTGATTTATTTTTCATTTTATTATTCTTTAAAATCCAACATTTAATCCAAACAAGAAAGAACGGGTACTTGGATATGCCCCACTGTTATCTACACCTGGTCCGGTACCGTTATCGGCAATAAAATCAGGATCGCTACCGGTGTAACCAGTAATGGTGGCTAAGTTTTGTCCGGTTGCATAAATGCGCATGTTTCTAATTAATTTGGTTTTTAATTTAAAGTTGTAACCAATGGTTACCTCATCCAACTTAACATAGCTTCCTTTTTCCAAATAGTAGTCTGAATACATATAGGTATCATTGATTTGGCTGTATTTATCGAAGGTGCTGGTTAAGAGGTTACCAGACCAGGTTTTGTTTGCATAAGAAAGTGCATTTCTGTTTAAGATATCGTAATCGAATTTGCCTCTTAAGAAAACACGTAAATCAAATTGTTTATACCTGAAATTATGTGCCATTGATGCGTAATACTTAGGAATGGCATTACCAATCATTTGTAAATCTGTTACATTTTTATCTCTTGAATTATTGATCTGTGCATTTGGTACAGCCTGGCCATTTCTGTTGTAGAATAACCATTTACCATCAGAAGTAAAACCTGCGAATTTTTTACCCCAGAATTCGCCCAAAGCACCACCTTCGTAAGTTACAATTGCATCACCTAATGCACCAGCACCACCAATTCCGCCAAAGGTTTTGTATAAAATTTTATACTCATCGTTTGAATAAGAATCTAAAGTATTTCTTAATGTACTAGCCGTTGCATCAATATCCCAACTGAAATCTTTTGTTCTGAATGCCGCATAACTTAATGCCAACTCAATACCTTTTGACGAAATTGTACCTACGTTGGTATAAATAGAACTTTGAACAAACGGAGGTTGAGGAGAGGTATAAGTATCCAATAAATCTTTAGTAGTACGTTTAAACAAGTCTATTGATCCTGATAGCTTACTTTTCAACACGCTAAATTCAAGACCAATGTTAGTTTCCCTTTTGGTTTCCCATTTCAGGTTTGGATTGGGGTTCCGGTTTGGACCATAAGTTTCAAGATACTGGCCATCCGGGTATAAATACCTACCCCCGCCACCAAGGGTTACCCTCGATGCGTTGTTTGAGAAACCACTGTTACCCGTTTCACCGTAACCCACTCTTAACTTTAAGTTATTTACCCAGTTAATGTTTCTCATGAAATCTTCCTGAGTAACGTTCCATGCTGCCGAAACTGCCGGGAAATTACCCCATTTGTTATTGGCACCGAAGCGTGATGAACCTTCTCTTCTTAAAATAGCGGTTAACAAATATTTACCATCGTAGTTATAGTTGATCCTTCCAAAGAAAGCGATTAGGGTGTTATCGTTTTTACCACTGCTCATCGAAGCTTTACCTACGCCCAGAGCAGCACCCTGACCTAAGTTATCTTCGTGAAATAAGTCGTTAATGAATCCACGGTTGGATGCACTTGAGCTTTCCTCCATGAAATAACGATAGCTATAACCTACTAAAGCGTTTAAATTGTGCTTTGATGCGATGGTTTTGCTGTATTGCAAAGTTGGCTCTACTGCCCATGCCTGCGATAGGTAATCGCCTTTATAAGCATAACCACCACCTGGAAAATCAGTGTTTTCTACAGAGTTTTCACTGGCTTTCAGGCGATATTGTCCGTCGTAACGGTTATCACGGGTTACCGAACCAAAAATAGAAGCTTTTAAACCTTCAACAATGTCTAAATCGGCTTTCACATCTGCCGAGCTGGTTTGTTGTTTACGATAAGATGTTTCCTGGAACAAACGGGCGAACTCGTTGGTACTGGTTAAATCGAAACGATAAGTTCCGTCAGGGTTATAGTTAGATAAAGTAGGATTTTTGGTTTGCTCGCTTTCCCAGCCACCACCACCAAGGAGGTTGGCCCTGTTAAAGTTGGTTACCAAATTGGCCTGAATTTTTAACCTGTTATCTAAACCGGTTTGGTTGATGTTAAACCTTAATGTATACTCTTCGCGGCTGTTTTCTTTAGCAATACCCTGTAAATCGCGGTAGTTGATACTGGCCCTGTAGCTGGTTTTATCGGTACCTCCGCTAAAGTTTAAGTTATGGTTTTGAGTCAGGTTGTCATGATTAATTAACTGATCAACGAAATTGGTTTCACTTCCGAAGTTTTGTTGCTTAATCTCGCCCGATGCAATTTTTTCCTTATACTGAGCTGGTGTTAGAAAATCTAACCATTGGTTATAATATTCTTTTCGTGCATAACCCGAATAGTTAAATTGCGGAGGTCCGGCTTTACCTTTTTTAGTGGTAATTAAAATTACACCTGCATTGGCACTGGAACCGTAGATTGCAGCAGCTGAACCATCTTTTAATACGTCTATTGATTCAATATCGTCTTGTTGCAATAAATCTGGGTTACCACCAGGAATTCCATCAATTACAAATAAGGGGCTCGAGCTTCCGGTTACGGTAACCACACCACGAAGCTGCACACTAACACCGGAGTTCGGGTTAGAACCACTACGGGTAATGTTTAAGCCTGCTACCTTACCCTGGATCAGATCCAGCGCATTTCTTGAACCACTTTGCCTGAAATCCTCAGATCCGACGTGCGCAACTGCTGACGTTACTTCTTTTTGCAATTGTGTACCGTAACCAACAGCAACAACAGTTACTTCCTCTAAATTGGTATTTTTAGAGACAGCAAGTTTTACATTAATGACCGACGACTCTCCCACAGTGATATTCTGTGTTTCGTAACCGATGTAGGTAAAACGAAGCACTTGCCCGGCACTGGCTTCGATCACAAATTTTCCGGCAACATCGGTTACAGTTGTTTTACCCGTACTTTGATTTTTAATTCCGGCACCTGGAACTGGCTGGCCATTTTCGTCGATCACCGTTCCGGTTACATTTTTTTGCACCTGAACGCGCCCGCCGGGCACGTTTCTATTCAAGAACCTCCGTGTACCTTCCCACTCCGGATTCATTGAAAACGCAGGACTGTTCAGCAACACAATGGCAGCAGACAGTCCCGTAATTTTGAGTAAATTAATTTTCATTAACGGTTTTGTTTTAATTATAAATGATTAGTTATTGTTTCTGGTTTTTTATCTGAAAAGCAATGGCCTGACCTTGTTAGTACCTGATATCCATTGTTTTATCGTTGTTAAGGTTTAGCTGGATCACAACAGAAGATCCCGGAGATAAGATCCATTTCTGAAGTTGATGCAATCCGTTAACAATCAGTCGGGGAACTGCCATAATGCTCATAAAATTATATTGGTAAGGCTAAAACGTTTTAGCAAATCAATAATAAAAATTATAAATTATAATAAAACGTTTTAGTAAGTAAAAAATTTATGACAAATGGCTAAGAGTGGGCTTTTTAGTCTCTAAGCACTAAACGGGAAGGGATAATTACTTCTTCAGCTGGTAATTTACTTTTTGTAGAAAGCTGGCTTAAAATGAGTTTAATAATGGTTTCGGCTATTTCTTCGAGGGGTTGTTGAATAGCAGAAATACGGGGAGTATGCAATTCGAATGCTTCATGATCATCATAGGCAATCACGCCAAAATCATCTCCTACTGCTTTATTGATCTGTTTTAACACTTTTAGGCCACTGATTGCCAGGTAATTGGTTGCAAAAAGCACAGCATCTATCTGTTTATGCTGAAGTAACTCCTTAATCTGTGCAATGGTTTCGCCTTCTTCCTGGTTAAAATGTATTTTAAGCACAAGGCTTTCATCGTACTTGATTCCATTATCCTCAAGGGCTTTTTTATAACCATCGTAACGCTCAACAATCTGCTCAACATTAATATCGGTGGTAACCAAAGCTATATTCTTTTTACCCTGATCGATGAAATTCTGTATGGATTGGTACGAGGCATTAAAATGATCGGCTCCAACGTAACTGACATTAACCTCCGGCAAATTCCTGTCGAACAGGATTACGGGGTTTCCATCATCCAGGAGCATTTGAATATCTTCTTCTATTCCTTTTATTGGAGAAATGATATAGGCATCAACCTTTCGCGATTTAAACATGTTGATCAGTTCTTTCGCTTTGTCGACACTATTTTCTGTACTGGAATAAATAATTTTATATCCTTTTTTGTAGGCTTTATCTTCTATTAACCGTGCAATTCTGGAGAAGAACGAATTGGAGATATCTTCGATAATTAAACCGATAATGTTGGAATTACCGGTCCTTAAACTTCTTGCAATCTGATTAGGCTTATAACCGCTTTCTTCAATGATTTTTTCAACTTTCTCTATTACTGCATCGCTTATCGATTTATCTTTTGCTTTACCGTTGATGATGAACGAAACGGTTGTAATAGATACATTTGCTTTTATGGCTATGTCTTTGATAGAAAGCGATTTCATTGGCTTGAATTTCTTTTGATTTAATCGATTTAAAGTTAAATAAAAATTACAGCTTTAAATTTTAACACTATAAAGTGCAATTTAACATTTTTTATATTAATCGTCTTAGAAACGTTTATTAATACTGATAGAATTGAATGTTTAGCGCAGGTAGGCTATAATTAAACTGGCTGTTTTGGCCGAAGCACCAGGTTCTCCCATCAATAAAAGCAATTCGCCGTAATGTTTCAACATCTCACTCCTGCCTTCGCCACTTAAAATAATTTTAAGTTCCTCGCTTAACTTTTTGGGATTACAATCTTCCTGAATCAGTTCTGTTACGATCTTTCTGTTTACGATCAGGTTAACCAAAGAGATGAACTTAATTTTAACCAGCATCCTGGCTATTGCTATCGAAATGGTACCTCCTTTATATACCACCACCTGCGGCACTTTAAACAGTGCTGTTTCCAGCGTGGCCGTTCCCGAAGCCACAATGGCTGCATGGGCATGATGCAATAAATTATAGGTATTGTTAAAAAGAAGTTTAACTTTTTTACCTCCGGTAAACTGATCGTAATAAGACTGGCTAAAAGTTGGAGCTGCTGCAATAGCAAAAATATAATCAGGATAATTTTCCGTTACGCTCAACATTACCGGTAGTAAACGTTCTATTTCCTGTTTGCGGCTACCGGGCAAGAGGGCAATAATTTTTTCATCTCCAAATTGGTTGTCTTCACTAAAGTTTACATCGGGTGTAAACTGTGCAATTTCATCCAAAAGCGGATTGCCTACATAATCTACCTTCATGCCCCATTCCTTGTAAAAATCGACTTCGAAGGGCAGAATACAGAACATGTAGTCGACAATTCTTTTTATTTTGAGCACCCTTTTCTGGTTCCAAGCCCAAACTTTGGGTGAAATATAATAACATACCTTGATGCCTTCGGATTTTGCAAATTCAGCTATTTTTAAGTTAAAGCCAGGGAAATCGATCAAAATCAATGCATCAGGCTTCCATTTTATAAGGTCTTCTTTACAGGCTTTAAGGTTTCTAAAAATAGTTCTTAAATTTAAAAGCACCTCTGTAAACCCCATAAAAGCCATGTCGGCATAGTGTTTAACCAACTCTCCGCCTTCGGCCTGCATTTTATCTCCGCCGAAATACCTGAACGCAGCTTCGCCATCTTCCTTTTTTAAGGCTTTCATTAAATTGGCTCCGTGTAAATCGCCCGAGGCTTCTCCGGCTACGAGGTAATATTTCATAATTTGTCAGGTATGATGTAGATGTCCTCTGGAAGGTATAATCACCTTAATCTCTTTTCCATCTTACATTTTCCGTTGCTAAAAAACTTTATAAGCAAAGAATATAAAAGCACACAAAAACGTTGCAGCTAAAATACCTCTGCCAATATTCTCTTTATTATATTTAAAAAATGTTTGCATAGTATAGGCATTTACTGCAATCCCACCAATGTACAGGAGATGAGCTTTTGACAGATAAGCCACATGGTGAATCAGGTACCAGGCAATGGAACAACACACTGCAGGCACAAGTAAACCTATCCCCAAACCAACCCATACCGAATTATTCAGACTTTTTAAGCGATCCATCATTGCTTAACCTAAATTAATACCATCAGGTGCCGAAACTTTCGTACCTGTATTGCCAGATCCAGCATCATTCTTTCCAATAAAATCCCAGCTGTTTAACGTTTGGATAGCATGATGCGCTGTTAAATCGAACTGAACAGGAACAATAGAAACGTAGTTATGCTCCAATGCCCAAACATCGGTGTCTTCTCCTTTATCAAAATTTTCGAAAACGCCGGTTAACCAATAATACGGTCGCTTGTAAGGATCTGTCCTTTCATCAAACTCTTCCATCCATTTTGCATTGGCCTGGCGGCAGATTTTAACGCCTTTCAGGTTATTTCCTTTGGGGAAATTGACATTTAATAAAGTTCCTTCCGGTAAACCGTTTGCCAAAACCTGCTCACAGATACTTTTAATGTACTTTTTGGTATGACTAAAATCGGCATCTGCAGCAAAATCATCCAAAGAGAAACCAATGGATGGGATTTTTTCAATAGCCCCTTCTACCGCAGCTGACATGGTACCTGAATACAATACATTAATGGAGTTATTCAATCCATGGTTGATTCCGGAAACACATAAATCGGGTTTTTTACCCTTAAAAATCTTATTTACAGCAAGTTTAACACAGTCAACCGGGGTACCACTGCATTTGTACATTTCTACCCCTTCGTAAAGCTCTACTTTATCAAAGCGGATTGGTTTACCAATGGTTATGGCATGTCCCATCCCGCTCTGCGGACTATCTGGGGCAACCACCACTACATTACCCAGCTCCTGCATTACCTCCATTAAATTCTTGATCCCCGTTGCTGTAATGCCATCGTCATTTACAACTAAAATATTTGGTTTTGTGCCTTGCTTCGTCATGTCGGTAAAAATACAGAATTATTATTTGAGGGCGTAACAAAGCATGATTTATATGCCGGAATCATTTATTCCTACTCTTTTAGTTATTAAATAAAAAATATTTTCATTCGGTGAGGGAAAGCCTTTATATTTGGATAAATAACTTATTAAAAATGAATATCGTATTCGGATTTATCTAACAACCGGGTACTATCATGATCATAAAACCAAACCAAACAATGAAATTCAAACTATTTACTTTAGCTTGTTTTCTGATTACAGGTACTATAGCGCAAGCGCAAACAACCTATCAGTGGAAAACAGGAACATCAGGTGGTTATACTTATAAATATGTAACCAACGACCCAACCAAAAGCCGCTTCTATACTTTAAAAAATGGTTTAACGGTAATCCTATCACAAAACAATAAAGAGCCTAACATTACCTACAAGATGGCGGTTAGGGCCGGTAGCAATACCGATCCTCGTACCAATACGGGGTTGGCTCACTATTTAGAACACCTTTTATTCAAAGGAACTGATAAGTTCGGGACTTTAAATTACGCCAAGGAAAAACCATACCTCGATAAGATTGAGGCCCTTTACGAAACTTATAATAAAACAACCGATCCGGTTAAGCGTAAAGAGATTTATAAGGAAATCGATAAAACTTCTGGTGAAGCTTCGAATTATTCTATCGCAAATGAATACGATAAAATGATGAAATCGATCGGAAGTAATAGTACCAATGCTCATACTTCGGTAGAGGAAACCGTATATGAAGAAGATCTTCCATCAAATGCCATTGATAAGTTTTTAGCGGTACAGGCGGAGCGTTTCCGTGCACCGGTTTTCCGTATTTTCCATACGGAGCTGGAAGCGGTTTATGAAGAGAAAAACATTGGAATGGATAATGACGGACGTAAAATGTACGAGAAAATGCTGTATTCGCTTTTCCCGACCCACAATTACGGGCAACAAACTACCATTGGTACCATTGAGCACCTAAAAAACCCTTCATTGATCGAAATCAGAAAATATTACGATAAGTATTATGTGCCAAACAATATGGCCTTAATTATGAGCGGTGATATCAATTATGACGACCTGATCAAAAAAATTGATAAGGATTTTGCTTATATGAAGCCAAAGCCCTTAACGTTATACAACCCTGCTCCTGAGAAACCATTAACACAGGTTCAGAAAGTTGATATTTATGGTCCGAGTGCTGAAAATTTATATGTTGCCTACAGGGGTTTTGCACAAAACACCCACGAAAGTTTATTATTGGATTTAATCGGCAGCATTTTATCTAATGGCAAAGCGGGTTTAATGGATATCAACATCAACAAACAACAAAAAATGTTGCGTGCCGGTGCGGGTTATAACTCGATGAAAGATTATGGTATCTTTATTTTATCGGGTTCGCCAAAAGCAGGCCAGAGTTTGGAAGAAGCTCAGAAATTATTATTGGAGCAAGTAGAACTGCTTAAAAAAGGCGAATTTGATGAAAGTTTAATCAAAGCGACAGTAGCCAACATTAAACTGGCCGAACTGCAGGGTTTCGATAATAACGATGTCCGCGCGGATGCTACCATGAATGCTTTTATCCAAAACCGTGGTACCGAATGGGATAAAACGCTGGCTTCAACTGATGCCATGGGTAAAATCACCAAAAAAGAAATTGTAGATTTTGCAAATAAATTTTTCATCAACAATTATGTTGCTGTTTTAAAGCATAAAGGTGAAGACAAAAGCATCATCAAAGTAGAAAAACCAGCCATTACAGCGGTAAAAACCAATACCAACGAGGTTTCGTCGTTTACCAAAAATATTATTGCACAACCGGTAAAGCCAATTGCCCCTAAATTCTTGGATTATACAAAAGATCTTCAGTTTGGCAAAGCAGGTATTGCCGATGTAATTGCCGTTCAGAATACAGAAAATGGAATTTTCCGTATGGGCTACCGCTTTGATATGGGCTCTTATAACTACAAATTGTTACCATATGCTGCACAATACCTGTCTTTCTTAAGTACAGACAAATATTCTGCAGAAGACATCAGTAAAGCATTTTATAACATTGCCTGTAGCTATAACGTCAATGTAGGTACCGACGTCACTACCGTTTCTATCAGCGGTTTGCAAGAGAATTTCGATAAAGCAGTGGCTTTACTTGAAGATGTTTTAGCACACTGCAAGCCAAACGAAAAAGCTCTAGAAGATTTAAAAGGACGTCTGTTAAAATCGAGGGAAAATGCAAAATTGAACAAAAGCTCGATATTGAGTGGTTTGATGAGTTATGCACAATATGGTTCTGATAACCCTTTTAATTATGGATTAAGCAACGATGAGATCAAAAATATGAAATCAGCCGACCTGATCTACATCTTGCATAATCTTACTAATTACAAACATACCATTACCTATTACGGGCCAAAAACATTGGCGGCATTTTCTGCTGATATTGTAAAAGCACACCCATTGGCAAAAGAATTTACCGATGCGGCGCCGATCAAAAAATTTGTATACACCAAAACCGATTCGAACAAGGTTTATTTTGCAGATTATGATATGGTTCAGGCAGAAATCCGTTGGGTTCGCAACAGCGGTTTATACGATCCTGCCAATTCAGCCAAAATTGCTTTATTCAACAATTATTTTGGTGGCGGTATGGGTTCTGTGGTATTCCAGACCATCAGAGAATCTAAAGCCCTGGCTTATTCTACCTTTGCCGTATATTCTTCTCCAAACAGTAAAGAAAAAGAAAATACCATCATTGCCTATGTAGGTACGCAGGCTGATAAAATGAATGAGGCTGTGGCGGGTATGAACGAATTGCTGACCACCTTGCCTGAGTCTGACAAATCATTCGACTTATCTAAAACCAACTCTTTAAACGGTATTGAAACGAGCCGCATCACCAAAGACGGCATTATATACAATTACCTGTCTGACAAGAAATTAGGATTTGATCATGATTCGAGGATTGATGAGTATGCTAATCTAAAGCCTTTAACTTTCAATGATGTAAAATCATTCCACCAAAACAATCTTTCAGGCAAACCTTACAACTATTGTATCGTTGCTTCTGAAAAGAAAATCAACATGGCCGATTTAGCAAAATTTGGCCCGGTTACGAAATTAAGCCTGGAACAGATTTTCGGATACTAGGAAGCGAAGACTAAAGCTTAAAAACCAAAGCGATTCTCTGAGAGGGGAATCGCTTTTTTTATTTGGTTTATTAGTTCATTCGTTCACTAGTCATGGGTTCATTAGTGGGCATGGTGCAGAAAGTTTGTTAACTCATTGATAATTGCCAGCTGAAAATTAGTGGTAAAAAACAAGTGTTTCTAAAATTTCCTTTATTGAAAACTTAGCCCCGCAAACAAATTCATCAGCCGCACCATAGTAAATGGTTAGCTCGTCGCCGTTAACGATGTGCCCATTTGTAAATACAACCTCGCCAAAAAAACCGTGCAGTTCGTAATCTTCTTTGGGTATCATAATCGGTTCTTCGGTTCTGGCCAGTACTTTTGATGGGTCATTTAAATCCATTAGAAACGCGCCTAAACAATACTGATGCCTTTCATTTGCGCCGTGATATATTTCGAGCCATCCTTCTGCGGTTTTGATTGGTGCTGCACCAGCGCCTACACGGGCACTATCCCATAGCTCAGATCGGGTTTTGATGATACACCGGTGTTTTCCCCAATGGATACCATCAGGAGATTCGGCAAGCCAGATATAATTACCGCCCAAAGCCACACTGCTGGGCCGGTGCAAGGCATAAAATTTGCCATTTATACGTTCTTCAAATAAAGCGCAATCTTTATTATGAGGCGGAATGATCATCCCGTGATTTTCGAAATCTTTCCAATTCTTGGTGGTCCGCATCCCCACACCAACCCCATGCCCGGAAACGGCCGTAAAGGTCAAATAATAAGTATCATCAATAAAGGAAACACGGCAGTCTTCAATTCCAAATATCTCGTCTTTGCCTTCTCCCTGTAACAACGGAAATTCTTCGGGTTGATAAAAATGAATACCGTCATCGCTGCAAACCAATCTTAAATGAGATAAAGTGGTTAGATAATCGGCACCTCTGTAATGAATTACCCTCGGATCGGTTGCATTTAAAAATGGATCATTTTCTTCGATGGCCAAAATTTCTATTCCATGTTTCTTTAAAATTGGAAAAGAGATTATACCGGGTTTTTGTTCGGGTCTTTCAGCTACCCGGATCAGCAGCCATACTTTACCATCAAATGTAAAAACACCGGGATTTAGCAGGCAAACGATCTCCAGGCCTTCCCTGCTGGGGGGTAAATCTTTTGGAGATAAGATTGGATTTTGTGTGAACCGCTGGGCTATGTCAGCCATAAAGTGTTTTTAAAGCAGACAGGCGGCCAAAATTCTGACCGCCTGTTTAGTTATTGAATTGATATTATAAGGAATTTATCCATTTCACCAGTTCATCTCTTCCTTTTCCTGTTTTTTGTTGCAGTTTTCCTAACAATTCATCATCTTGTCCCTCTTCATGCTTTAAATCATCGTCTGTTAAATCAGCATAAGCTTGCTTAACTTTTCCTTTTATTTCATTCCACTTTCCTTTTAATTCTAACTTATCCATGGCTCGTTTTTTTTTGTTGTGAATAATGTATTATATAAGTTAATCAACAACCTTAACCGCTTTTTGTTTCATTTTTCGGCAAATCACCTAAATAACAACGCTATTTTGTCTTTTTCTCGGAGGTTTATGTAGATTTTATTTATATTAACGGTATTATTTCTATCAATTATTAAACATTACTAACTAAATCAACGATTTGATGAAAAAACTACTCTTAAGTATGATTTTATCTCTCTGCGTAATTTCGTTTGCTTTCGCACAAGGCAAGGTAATTACCGGAAAAGTAACGTCGACCTCTGGACCGCTCCCAGGTGTTAGCGTATTTGTGAAAGGCTCACCAGCCAATGGCACGCAAAGCGATGCCTCGGGAGCTTTTAAATTAACTGTTGCAGACGATGCTAAAATACTTGTTTTTAGCTTTATCGGCTACAAAAGCAAGGAAGTGCCCATCACCGGGCAAGCCATTAATATAAATCTTGAGGAAGATAATAATACCTTATCCGATGTGGTTGTGGTAGGTTATGGTACACAGAACAAGCGTGATGTAACAGGATCTATTGCAAAGGTTACCGCTGATGATTTTAAAGACAGACCTGTGCCAACTGTTGAGGGTGCTTTACAGGGTAAAGCGCCTGGTGTTTTTATTAACTCAGGTAGTGGTAAACTGGGACAGGCACTTCAGATTCGTGTAAGGGGTATTTCTTCCATTTCAGCAAGTAACCAGCCACTATTTGTAATCGATGGTGTTCCTATTGTAAGTGAAGCATTAGGAACCTATACAGAAGCTGATAATCCACTTGCAGCCATTAGCCCAGATGATATTGAATCGATGGAAGTGTTAAAAGATGCAGCTTCTGCAGCTATTTATGGTGCAAGGGGATCAAACGGGGTTGTTCTCATCACTACAAAAAAGGGTAAGCAGGGAAGAACCAATATTGATGTTGGATATTATGCTGGATTTAGCGATCCAACAAAAAAAGGCAATTTTTTAAATGCCGACCAATATCGCCAATTGTTTGATGCATCTTTTAAATATAACAACTATGATAATGGCAGTTATGCCAATGCAGCAGAAATGTGGAAAGATTATACAGGTACAGATGACTGGACAAGCAACAACAACACCAATTGGGTTAACGAAGCTTTTAGAAGGGGACATACCCAACAGTACAGTATCAACATTAATGGTGGTGATGCAAAAACCAGGTTCATGCTATCTGGAAACTACAATAACAATGATGGGATCATCATTAGCAACCGTTATGTACGTACAGGTGGTCGTTTAAGTATAGACCATACAGTTTCTAAAATTTTAGATGTAGGCGGAGCAATCAATGTTTCGAAAGTAGATAATTATCGTATCCCTACTGATAATGCCTTCTCTAATCCTTTACAATTAAATGCCTTACCTCCTATTCAACCAGTACGTGATGCATCAGGTCAGTTAAATGGCTCTACTGTTTATTATAATAGTTTAATCGATTATGATAATGGTAAAAACCTATCAACTACTTACAGAACCTTTGCAAATGCATATGCGAGTTTAAAAATTATACCTGACTTAGTTTTTAGAAGTGAGTATGGTTTTGATTTCAACAACTTGGAAGAGGAGCAGTTTTTAGGGTCGAAAACACAGGACGGTGGCAGTACAGGAGGGTCTTCAACTGATTACATGGCAAAATCCATCAACTTTAACACAAACAATACCTTAAATTATACCAAAATTTTTAACGAAAAGCATAATTTGAATGTATTAGCTGGTTTTGCCTTTCAGGATACAAAATTCAGGTATTCATCAGTAACAGGAACTACTTTACCATCAGATAGTTTTACCAAAATTGCAAGTGCAGCGGTAATTTCTGCAGGTGAGTCTTCAGAAACAAGGCATACTTTTGTTTCTTACCTGGCCAGGGTAAATTATAAATATGATGAGAAATACTTGTTAAGCGCCTCGATAAGAACGGATGGTTCATCAAGATTTGGTGTGAATAACCGGTATGGAACTTTCCCAGCAGTTTCTGCAGGCTGGATCATTAACCAGGAAGAGTTTCTAAAATCAAGTAATTGGTTAAGTCTATTAAAGCTAAGAGGAAGTTATGGTTTAACAGGTAATGCAGAAATTGGCGATTTTGCCTCGAGAAATTTATATCGTGGCGTTAACTATGCTGGTGTAGGCGGCACACGTCCAAGCCAACTAGGCGATCCGAATTTAAGCTGGGAAAATACCACAAATTACAATATAGGTTTAGATTTTGGTCTATTTTCAGACCGGATTTCAGGTACGGTTGAATATTATAAAAAGAAAACAACCGATTTATTGCTGAATGCACCAATCGCAGCAACAAATGGTTTTTCGTCGATTACCCAAAACATTGGCGATATGCAGAACCGTGGATTTGAGTTCTCTTTAAACACCAGAAACTTTGTTGGAGAATTTAAATGGTCTACCTCTTTTAATATCTCCTTAAACAGAAATAAGGTTTTACGTTTGGTTAATGATCAACCAATTTACCCGGGAGGAAGATTTTTGGGCCGTGTTGCAGTTGGCGAGCCTTTGGGTTATTTCTATGGAAAAGCTTATGCTGGTGTTGATCCGGCTAATGGAGATGCACTTTACTACGTAGATGCTTCAAGAACGACAACAACCAACGATTATACCACTGCCCAAAATCAAAAACTTGGTGATCCTAACCCTAAATTTTTCGGTGGTTTCGGAAACCATTTCTCTTTCAAAAACTTCGATCTGGATGTACAGGCACAATTTGTTTCTGGTAACGACATTTATAACATGGCAGGTGTTTTCCAATCTGCCAATGGCGATTATTTTGATAATCAAACCATCGATCAGTTAAACTATTGGACACCGACGAACCGTAATACTCCTATTCCACAACCCAGGTTTAACGAAGGTAACGGAACAAGTCCATCGTCACGATGGATACAGGATGGTTCTTACCTGAGGATAAAAAGTGTAGTTTTTAGCTATAATATACCTAAAACATTTGCCAATAAATATAAATTACAGAATGTAAAAATATTTGCATCGGCCCTTAACCTGTTTACCATAACCGGTTATAAAGGTTACGATCCTGAAGTAAACACCCCTAGTGGCGGCAATCTCCAGTCTGATAACATTCAACTTGGTCACGATTTTTACACTCCACCACAGGCGAGAACCATTACTTTTGGTGTAAACATTGGCTTATAAAAACATTAGAATATGAAAAATTATAAAAATATATTAGCTGCATTTCTTATTGTTTTGAGCATATCCAGCTGTAAAAAACAATTAGATATAGATCCTAAACAAAATATAGATGCCAATGTGGCATTAAATACAACCGCAGATGTTCAAAATGCATTGACAGGAGCCTATACTTTTTTAGCAACAGGCGACCTTTATGGAAATAACCTTGTATTTATACCTGACCTTTACGCCAGCGATAACTATTTAACATGGCGTGGCAGTTTTACTACTTACCGTAACATTTCGAGCAAAACCATTGTATCAGATAACGCTGATGTAAGAAGAACCTGGGTAACCGCTTACAGCGCAATTAACACGGCAAACATTGTAATTTCTGCACTAAACGTTGTAGGAGATGCCAACACCAAAAGTGTGATTGAAGGTAAAGCATTGTTTATCAGAGGCATAATGCACTTTGAACTGGTGAGACTGTATGCGCTACCTTATGATGCATCTGGCACTAACACAAATTTAGGCGTTCCTATTATTACAAAAGCTGTTAAAACCATCGATAATGTAACCAATTCTGTTGCAAGGAACACCGTTGCAGAAGTATATGCTGCGGTAGAAAATGATTTAAAATCTGCTATTACAAAATTGTCTTCAGTTGATGATCAATATGCTGCCAAGGCTTTTTTGGCCAGGGTTTACTTACAGGAGGGCAAATATGCATTAGCGAGAGATATGGCTAACGATATTATTACCAATAGCCCATATCATTTAATTACCAATTCTCTTGAAGCACCATTCAGAACCAAAAACTCAAGTGAGGGTATTTTTGAAATCAAACAGAACGAGCAAAGCAATGCAGGCACCTCTAACGATGGCCTAGCTACTTTTTATGCAAGCTATCAAAATGCTACGGGAGGAAATGTTGGTCGGGCCGATGCGCTGGTAAACACTACCTTTTACGACTCATTCGAAGCAGGTGATAAACGACAAACCGAAATGATTTATGATGGCACGGGTGCGAGAACAGGTCTTTTCACCAAAAAATGGTACAGCTTTTACGATAATATTCCGGTTTGTAGGATTACCGAGCAATACCTGATCCGTGCTGAATGTAACTTCAGATTAGGTACAGTTGTAGGTGCCACGCCAGCCAGTGATATCAATACCCTTAGAGCAAGGGCCGGATTAGCAGATGTGGTGCCTACCCTAAATATTATCTTAAACGAACGCGAAAAAGAATTGGATTATGAAGGCTTTAGACTTCACGATTACAAACGTACCAAACGTTCTATAGGCACATATGCTTATGATGACCCTAAGCTGGTTTTCCCAATCCCAGACCGTGAAATCAATGTGAATAAAGCTTTAAAGCAAAATCCAGGTTACTAGTGTAATCTATAAATAAGAAAGCCTCCGGATTTACATCCGGAGGCTTTCTTATTAAATTTTATATTAAAGCTTTTTAGCTGCTTCAATAATCTCTTCTACCACACCTGGATCAAGCAGTGTAGAGGTATCGCCTAAATTACTGGTATCCCCTTCGGCAATCTTGCGTAGAATTCTACGCATAATTTTTCCTGAACGTGTTTTTGGCAAGCCAGAAACAAATAATATCTTGTCAGGTTTTGCTATGGCCCCAATTACACGCGTTACGGTTTGTAAGATATCCTTTTTAGACAGGTCAGCCTCTCCATGCATATCCGGATAAATCACAAAGGCATAAATGCCCTGACCTTTTACATCATGAGGGTAACCCACCACAGCGCTTTCTACCACACCGGCATGCATGTTAATGGCATTTTCTACCTCTGCGGTACCAATACGGTGTCCGGAAACGTTCAGCACATCGTCTACCCTTCCCGTAATCCTGTAATAACCATCTTCATCACGTAAACAACCGTCGCCGGTGAAATATAAATTATCATAAGTAGAGAAATAAGTTTGTTTGCAACGTTCATGATCGCCATAGGTAGTACGCAACATACCAGGCCATGGGAATTTAATACAAAGGTTGCCCATTACGCCGTTGCCTTCAATCTCATTACCGTTTTCGTCAACCAGAATTGGTTGTATACCCGGTAGAGGCAAGGTTGCAAAACTCGGTTTGGTTGGTGTTACCGTAGCAATAGGTGAAATCATGATCCCTCCGGTTTCAGTTTGCCACCAGGTATCGGCAATAGGCGCTTTACCATGCCCGATTTTCTCATCAAACCAATGCCATGCTTCTTCATTGATCGGCTCTCCTACCGAGCCTAAAACCCTGATGGTGCTTAAATCTTTTCCATTTAAAGGTTCATCGCCATAGCTCATTAAAGAACGTATAGCGGTTGGGGCCGTGTATAGTGTATTTACCTTATGTTTTTCTACAATATCCCAAAAACGCGAAGGACTCGGATAAGTGGGAATACCTTCGAACAGTACCGAAGTAGCACCTTGCGAAAGCGGTCCGTAAACAATATAAGAGTGCCCGGTAATCCAACCGATATCGGCTGTACAGAAATAAACTTCGCCAGGCTGATAATTGAATACATTGGCAAAAGTGTAACCTGCATAAACCATATAACCACCACAGGTATGTACTACTCCTTTTGGCTTTCCGGTTGAACCAGAAGTATAAAGGATGAAGAGCATATCTTCTGCATCCATTTCTTCTGCCTCACAAACATCGTTCACGTGTTTTACTTCATCTTCCCACCAAACATCCCTACCTTTCAACATCGAAACCGGAGTGCGGATATGGGTAAGCACAATACATTTTTCTACCGTCGGACAGCCAATCAGTGCATCATCAATTACATCCTTTAAGGGAATCTGTTTATTGCCCCGGTAAGAGCCATCGGCAGTTATCACTAACTTACATTGCGAATCGTTGATCCTATCGGCGATAGACTTTGCAGAAAAACCGCCAAAAATAACCGAATGAACGGCACCGATCCTGGCACAGGCCAGAACAGCAATAGCCAGTTCGGGCACCATGGGCATATAAATACAGATACGGTCGCCCTTTTTTGCTCCATTACGTTTCAGTACATTGGCAAAGCGGCAAACACGCTCATGCAGCATTTTATAAGTATAAGTTACACTTTCTTCTTCCGGATTATTTGGCTCCCAAACAATGGCTGGTTTATCTCCATTGGCAGCCAGGTGCCGGTCTAAACAATTTTCGGTAATATTAAGTTTAGCGCCTTCGAACCACTTGATATTGGGCTCGTTAAAGTTCCATGATAAAACTTTAAACCATGGCTTACGCCACTGAAAATTCTGTGCCACCTCACCCCAAAACTGCTCTGGGTTTTCTACGCTTTTTTTATAATCTTCTTCGTACTGCTTAAAAGATGTAATTTGCATTGCTTGTTTATATTTTGGATTAGTGGGGGCTAATTTAACTAAATAATAATAAGGAGAAATAGACAAATCGTATCAAAATGAATATCAAACTTTGGTACAATATTTATTTTAACAGATATTTGGCATTAATAAACCTTCAATAGCCAGATATTAAAAGCAATGAACCGAAGAAGCACAACCGTAGCTTTCTTAAAAAAATCAACAGGTACTTTTAATCCGGAACAGCCATTAAATGCTTAAAGTCGGAATTAATGAGCTAAGAGAAGGGAATTATAAAAATAATTGACTAGGCTATTGCCGTTTACAAATTTTATTCAGATATTTGCACACTCTTAAAAAAATTAAGCGGACGATATTAACAACTATATTTACAAGTCATGTCAAGAGTTTGTGATTTAACAGGAAAAAAAGCAATGATAGGTAACAACGTTTCTCACTCAAACGTTAAGACCAAACGCAAATTTTACCCAAACCTACAACTTCAGAAATTTTATATCCCTGAAGAAAACCGTTGGATTACGTTGAAAGTTTCTACTTCAGCGATCAAAACCATCAATAAAGTGGGTATCAGCGAAGCAATTAACCGTTTCGTAAAAAAAGGATTTTTGTAAAAAACATTAACTGTTGAGATTAACAGTTTTCAATTTATAATAAAATGGCAAAAAAAGGTAACAGAGTTCAGGTTATTTTAGAATGTACTGAACATAAAGAAAGTGGCATGCCAGGTATGTCTAGATATATTTCTACCAAGAACCGTAAAAACACTACTGAAAGATTAGAATTGAAAAAATTCAATCCAGTATTGAGAAAAGTAACCGTACACAAAGAGATTAAATAAGGCTGAAGGTAAAAGGCTTAAGGTTGAGGGTTTAAGCACTCATTCAATCCTTCTATCATTCAATCATTTAAAATTATAAGAACATGGCAAAGAAAGTAGTTGCAACCCTTAAAACAGGTACAGGTAAAGAATATTCGAAAGTAATTACAATGGTAAAATCACCTAAAACTGGTGCTTACTCATTCAAAGAACTTATCGTACACAATGACCACGTAAAAGATGCTATTGCATCTAAATAAGGTTAATATTTTTTAATATAAAATATTATAGGCCGTTCCGCTTTAACCGGAAGGGCTTTTTTTGTTATATAAAATTTAGATATGGGTTTATTCGATTTTTTCAAAAAGAAAGAAACCGCACCTGAAGCTCAGGAAGCACTGGATAAAGGTTTAGAGAAGACAAAAGATGGTTTCTTTAATAAAATTACCAAGGCCGTAGCAGGAAAATCTTCTGTTGATGACGAAGTACTCGATAACCTTGAAGAGGTTTTGGTTACTTCTGATGTAGGCGTAAGTACAACCCTAAAAATCATCAAACGCATCGAAGAGCGTGTTGCCAGGGATAAATATCTTAACACCTCCGAGCTCAACTTTATCCTCCGCGACGAAATCCAGCTGCTGCTATCAGAAAACAACAGTAACGATTTCCGCCAGTTCGAATATGGCGATCATAAACCCTATGTAATTATGGTGGTTGGCGTAAACGGTGTAGGCAAAACCACTACCATCGGGAAACTGGCCCATAAACTGAAAGAATCAGGGCTTAAAGTTGTTTTGGGTGCTGCTGATACCTTTAGGGCTGCGGCTGTTGACCAGATTAAACTTTGGGGCGAACGTGTTGGTGTAAGAGTAGTAGCCCAGGCCATGGGTTCAGATCCCGCTTCTGTTGCTTTTGACACCCTGCAATCGGCCGTTGCCAATGGCGAGGATGTCGTAATTATCGATACCGCCGGGCGTTTACATAACAAAATTGGCTTGATGAATGAGCTGGGCAAGATTAAACAGGTAATGCAAAAAGTAGTACCAGGTGCGCCACACGAAATTTTACTGGTACTGGATGCCTCTACCGGCCAAAACGCTTTTGAACAGTGCAAACAGTTTACCGAAGCTACTGACGTAAATGCACTGGCCATTACCAAACTGGATGGGACAGCTAAAGGCGGTGTGGTAATCGGTATTTCCGATCAGTTTAAAATTCCCGTTAAATATATTGGTGTAGGCGAAAAAATAAATGATTTGCAACTCTTCGATAAAAAGGATTTTGTAAATAGTTTGTTTAAATAACCTGTAAAATATCCGTCATGCTGAATTTGTTCAGCATTGCTTTTTAAATTAAAGACCCTGGAATAAATTCAGGCAGACGATCTCCTTACTTTTAATAACAGTAAAGATTAAGTGTAAAAGATGAATACTAAAGTAGTACGCAGTAAAACAGCAACTAAACAACCCAAAATCAACGTAATCACTTTAGGTTGTTCTAAAAACATATACGATTCGGAAGTATTAATGGGCCAGTTGCGTGGCAACAACCTTAATGTTACCCACGAATCGGACAAAATGGGTAAAGATGATATCGTGGTGATTAATACCTGCGGCTTTATCGATAATGCCAAACAGGAGTCAATCGATACCATTCTTCAGTTTAGCGAGCTAAAAGAAGCCGGTAAAATTGGGAAAGTGGTGGTTACGGGCTGCCTCTCTGAGCGGTATAAACCAGAACTCGAATCGGAAATTACCAATGTTGATGCCTTTTTTGGTACCAACGACTTACAAAATATCCTGCACGAACTGGGGGCCAACTATAAACATGAGCTGATTGGCGAACGCTTACTCACTACCCCATCTCACTTTGCTTATTTCAAAATAGCCGAAGGCTGTAACCGTCCTTGTTCGTTCTGTGCCATTCCGCTAATGCGAGGCAAGCACATGAGCAAGCCCATGGAAGAGCTCGTTAACGAAGCCAAAATACTGGCTAAAAACGGCACCAAAGAGCTGATCCTGATTGCACAGGACCTGACCTATTATGGCCTTGATCTTTATGGCGTACGTAAGTTAGATGAGTTGATGCGCCGCTTATCGGACGTACCCGGAATTGAGTGGATCCGCCTGCAATACGCCTACCCTTCTGGTTTCCCTATGGAAATTTTAGATGTTATGAATGAGCGCGACAACATCTGCAAATACCTGGATATGCCACTACAGCACATTACCGATAATATGCTTAAATCGATGCGCCGCGGTACCACCAAGCAGAAAACCATCGACCTGGTTAACCAAATTAGAGATAAGGTGCCTAATATTGCGATGCGCACCACTTTAATATGCGGATATCCGGGCGAAACAACGCGCGATTTTGAAGAGATGAAGGAATGGGTAGCCGAAACCAAATTCGATCGTTTGGGCTGCTTTACCTACTCGCATGAAGAAAAAACACATGCCCACACCTTGGTTGACGATGTTCCTGAGGAAGTAAAACAACAACGTGTAGATGATATCATGGAAATACAGCAGGGCATTTCTTTCGATATTAACCAGGAAAAAGTAGGCAAAACCTTTAAAGTACTGGTGGATAAAAAAGAAGGTGATTTCTTTGTGGGCAGAACAGAATTCGATTCGCCCGAGGTAGATAACGAAGTGTTAATTGATGCTGTTACTGGTTATGCTGCTAACGGAAGCTTTGTTAATGTGAAAATTGACAGGGCCGAAGATTTCGATCTGTACGGTACAATTGTTTAATAAAATATAACTGCTTAAAAATCCCGGAAGTAACCCTTTCGGGATTTTTGTTTTAAAGCCATCCCATTAATTATTAACACTTTGTAGCGAAAACAAACGTTTCCCCGTTTTAGTATAAAATCGTAAACAGCTATGAAAAAATTTCTAATTATCCTCTCTGCAATTTTTATCGTTGGACTGGGTTGTAAAAAAGAGAATATTGGCGGCGGCGGATTGTGTGCCTGTTCTGTACTGCCGGGTCCGAGCCTAATGTTGGTGATTAAAAACAGCAGTGACGTTGATCTGCTTAGCCCTACCAGTACAGGTTATTTTGAGAAGGCAAAAATCCAGCTTTATTCAAAAGATGCCAACAATGTGATTAAACAACTCAACTTTGATATTAAACAACCTTTTACTTATACCAACGATGCTAAAATTACCTATTATCAGTTAGTTTCTTATGAAATAACACGCTTGTCAAAAAGTATCGACAATACCTTTTATCTTAAACTGGGTGATGCTAAAGTGTATGAGCTTAATTTAAAAGTAGGCAACAATTCTATTGATAAACTATTAATCGATAAAATAGAAGCCGTTAAAGAACTTCCTAACGCGACCGGCTTACCGCTGAACAATATTTATAGATTAAAAATTTAATTGCCCTTAGCTAATTGGCCCTTCAGCAAAAAATCCCGATCATAGATCGGGATTTTTATGTTTTAGTTTTTTGATGCTGGCCTGTTTTTAATCTGGCTTGGTTTTAACCAAATTTTTGCACCTTTGGCATTTACATAATATTTTTCGTTCTTTCCGTTAATATAAACATCAGAACCATCGGGTGCCATTTTACCTTTCCAGGTTTTATCTGCTATTTTCGAGCTGCCTTTCACCGCTACTTCGGCCGTTTTATTGCCTACTGATTTAGCCCCTTTACTAATGGCTTTGCCGGTATGGTCTAATGCCTTACCTACTTCAGTTTTTTTCTTTTCCTGAGCATTTAAATTTAAGGCAACACCCCCAAACAAGGCAAGCGTTAATAAGCCCGTTACAAGTTTCTTTTTCATGACAGTAAATTTTATTTAGAGCATAACAGTTAATGGTTAGATTTGTTTTATTTCTGTTACACTAATAAAGATAAAGAATATATTTTTTTAAGCATATAAAGTATACAGCAAAAAGAAAGACAATCTGTACAAAACATACTGAAAATACTTACATCAAGGCTTAATTGTTTTTTGGAGCACAGGGGCAGTCACAACTATCAGAATCTGTTCCCGTTCTTCGCTATATCCTTTCGCTGCGCTTCAGGGATGCCGCTGCGCCCGGGGCTAAAAACGCAGTTACTGCAAAGAACAAAATGAAAAAGGCATAATAATGGGTAAGTGATGGCCCGTTTCTTCTACTGCCCTGTGTAAAATAAACCTTATTGAAGCGGTTATACTTTTTGGTGCACAAACAAAAATCTTTTCACAGCCCTTCACAAAAAGATAGAAGCGGAAAGAAGGACTACCCGAACCGACAGGCAGTAAACCTGCTTTAATAAAAAATTAATTCTTTTTGAAACGTAGAGGGCTGTCACAATTAGTAAAGCCTGCCGGCTGCTGCGTTATATCTCTAGCTTAGCTTCTCAGCTAATAGTTTCATTTCTATCTGTGGCGAACGTTTCTCGTAAATGATGCTGTGCACGGCTTTGCAAATTGGCATATCAACGTTATATTCCTGATTTTTAAGATGCATACATTTTGCGGCATAATAACCTTCAGCAACCATATTCATTTCGAGCTGGGCCGATTTTACGGTATAACCTTTCCCTACCATGTTGCCAAAAGTACGGTTGCGGCTAAATTGCGAATAAGCGGTAACCAGCAAATCGCCCAGGTAGGCCGATTCTTTAATATCCCTATCAATAGGATGCACCACATCTACAAAGCGTTTGATTTCGCGTATGGCATTGCTAATCAGTACCGCCTGAAAATTATCGCCATAACCCAAACCGTGGCAAATACCGCTGGCAACCGCATAAATATTCTTTAAAACCGCAGCATATTCTGTTCCAAAAATATCGTCAGAAACATTGGTTTTAATGTATCGGGTATTTAAAATCGAAGCAAATACCGATGCCTTTTCTATATCGGTACAGGCAATGGTTAGGTAAGACAATTTCTCTAAAGCCACCTCTTCAGCATGGCAAGGGCCACTTACCACCAGAATATCGTGGTAGGGGATATTGTAGTTTTTGTGCAAAAATTCGCCTATAATCAGGTTATTTTCAGGTACAATTCCCTTAATGGCAGATACAATCTTCTTTCCTTTTAAATCTTCAGGAGTAATAGTAGAAAGGGTTTCTTTTAAAAATGCAGCCGGCACGTTTAAAATAACAAAATCAGCTGATTTTATAATTGCAACAATATCAGAGGAGATATTGTCCTGATCGAGCTTTAACTCAACAGAACTGAGGTAATGCGGATTGTGTTTAAATTTTTTAATGTGTTCAATGGCTGTTTCATTACGCATCCACCAAAAAATCTCTTTATCAGATAAATTATCTGCAAGCATTTTTACAATGGCAGTCGCCCAGCTCCCACCCCCTATCATTGCTATTTTAGGTACCATGTTTATAAAAAAGGTTAAAGGTAAAAGGTGTAAGACCTTATTTTAAAGGCATAAGGCAAAAGGTGTAAGGCCTAAGGTTTAAGACAAATGCCTTATACCTTAAACCTTACACCCTAAACCTTAGGAATACACCTTAAACAACGCAAGTTACTATTTCTTGCGATTAATTATAAACTACTTCTTAGCGTCTTTGTTAAACAACTGGTCCTTAGATGTTTTTTCTACGATCATTCCATCCTTCAATTTATTCTGAATGGCAGAATACGGACCGGTTACAATTTCATTGCCGGCTTTAACACCCGATTTTACAATGATAAACTGATCGTTCTGGATACCTGTGGTTACTTCTGTCTTTTTAACCTTTTTGGTTTTAGCATCGTAAGCATAAACATATTGCTTCACCTTTTTATCAGTCAGCTTTGATTTTTGTTTATCAGTATTTTCCTGGTTGCCCTGGTTTTCGCCAGATTTTCCACTGTCAGTAAATACAGACTGGATTGGGATGGCCAAACCTGTTACTGATTCGCTTTCAATATCAACCGTAGCCGACATTCCAGGACGGAAGATAGATCGCTGTTTACCTTCCATTTCTTCACTGATCCTGATTTTTACAGAGAAATTGGTTACCTGATCTACGGAGGTAGATACTGCAGTACCCACTGCGGTTGATGAACTTGCAATTTCGGTTACTACCCCTTTGAACTTTTTATCAGAGAAGGCATCTACCTCGATCGAAGCTTTATCACCTACTTTAACTCGGGTAATATCGTTTTCGTTCACATCAACGTTAACTTCCATTGATGACAGGTTAGAGATACGCATAATTTCGGTACCTGCCATTTGCGAAGTTCCTAAAATACGGTCGCCCAATTCGATTGATAGTTTAGAAACAACACCATCAACCGGCGCATAAATTGTTGTTTTGGCTAAGTTAGCACCTGCTTCTTTCACATTTGCGCCTGTTTGCTCCAAAGTAAACTTAGCACCGGTTACATTTTCTTTTGCACTGGCCAAATTGGCTTTAGCGGTTAAAAACGCTGCTTTAGCCGAATCGAACTCTGAAGCTGAAATTACCTTTTTATTGAAAAGCTCGACATTACGTTTATACGTAGCTTCGGCATTTACAAAGTTTGCCTGGTTTTGGGCAAGTTGCTGTTGTGCCGCAGCCACACTCGCTTTCTGTGCATTAAAGGTAGCCACTGTTCTTTCGTAACCCGATTGCAATACATCCGGACGTACTTTACAAAGCAATTGGCCTGCCTTAACAATATCGCCTTCCTTTACTTTTAATTCTACCACCTCGCCCGATACCTCCGAACTTAATTTAACCTCGGTTTCTGGCTGGATTTTACCACTGGCCGTAACTGTTTCCACAACAGTTTTATCTGATGCTTTTTCTGTAGTTACCTTTTCAGTTTTATCGCCTCCAATTACACCAGCGAGTTTCAGTATAACCAGGAGCGCTATAATCGCAACTACGGTAATAATAATATGCTTCAGTTTCATAATTTATGTATTGTATTTCGTTTGTTTAATTTGTCAAGGTTAAACCGGGTAAAGTTGTAAGGTTTTATTATTTAATTCACCTTGCTTTCAGTTTTGATCTTAAAAAACAATCTGTTTGCCTAAATAATAATCAATTACTTTGGCGCGGAACAGTAAATCGTATTTTGCTAAGATAAAATCTATTTCGGCTTTATTTCTATTGGTTTGTGCAGTACTGTAATCTAAAGAGTTTACCAGACCAACGGCATAACGTTGCTCGATTACGTAAAAAGCATCTTTTTGTGCCTGGAAAGCATTTTGGGTAGAAGAATACCTGCTTTGAGCGGCATTTAAGTCGGCAACAGCTTGATTGATTACTTTGATCAGGTTATTTTTCGAGAGTTGCTCATCTGTTTTGCGCTGCTGGAATGCTATTTTAGCCTTTCTTACATTTGACCTAGCATTAAAACCATTAAAAATTGGGATCGAAATACCCATATTAATTGATTTACCGAAGTTATCAGACAATTGACTAAAAAATGGATTATTCCCCGGGAAAGCAAACTGGTATTGATAGAACGATCCTAAACCGCCTCCAAATGTAACCCTTGGGTAATAGCTACCCCTGGCAACATCAATTGCTTTTTCTGCTGCTTTTGTATTTAAACTTGCCAATTTGATATCGGGAAAAGTGTTTAAAGCCTGGTTGTAAATATCACTTGGAACATAATTGTTCTGAATGTTGTTCAATTCGTTAACCAATGGCGGCTGCACCTTGAATGTCATTGGTGGCTGAATTTCCATTAACTGTCCTAAAGTTAAATAAGATATAGTTAACTGATTCTGCGCATTGGTCAGGTTAAGCTCAGCAGTTGCCGCTTGCGATTTGGCCTGCGAAATATCAGCTAACGTTTTGTTACCAACATCTAACAATGCCTGCTCCCTTTTTAAAGTAGAATTGGCTACATCTAATTGTTGTTGGGTAGCTTTAACCTGGTCCTGGTTATTTAAAACCTGCAGATAAGCCGTTACTACCTGCAGAATAAGATCATTTTTTACCTTCTCTACATTGGTTTGATCTGCAGCAAGCAATAATTTATTCTGCCTGATCTGGTTAAGCTGAGTTCCACCACCAAATAATAGCAAATTGGCAGAAACGCTTGGACTTAAGCTATAATTTTGAGTGTTTAGATACAAACCTGATGTTACCTGACTCCTACCCCATTGCATGGACTGATTAACAGTACCATTTACAGTGGGCAATAAAGCATTTTTAGACTGGCGCACATTTTCTTCGCTAAGTGCGGCATTAAAAGCAGCCTGTTTGATGTTTAGATTGTTTTTTAATGTGTTTTCAACCGCCTGTTGAATGCTGATCACTTCTTGAGCCTTAATTTGCTGACTAAAACTTAATGCCACTAATAACGCAGATCCGGTAATTAACTTATTCTTGGTAAACATCTTCATAATTTGTTTCAAATCTATATAAACAACTTTAATAATTTCAATCTGTTCAGGCATTTACTAACTTTGAGCCTAAATGTACCTGATCAAATCACCGCTTCTGCTTAAATGGTATTATCCATCACTGTTATGGAATAAATCCCGCACCGAAAAAGTTATTTATCTCACCTTTGACGATGGACCCATACCCAATGTTACAGATTTTGTATTAAAAACTTTAAAAGTCTTTAATGCTAAAGCTACATTTTTTTGCATTGGCGATAATATTGTTAAACACCCCGAAGTTTTTGAACGTGTAAAAGCTGATGGACATGCCATTGGCAATCACACTTTCAACCACTTAAAGGGTTGGAAAACCGATGATGAAACCTATCTCGAAAACACGCTAAAATGCCAGGAACTTACTCAAACCAATCTTTTTCGCCCACCTTACGGGAGAATTAAAAAAAGCCAGATTCGTAGCTTGGGGCTTGGAGTTTGGAACCCGGAGCTTAAAGCATCCAGCAACTCCCAACCCAGAACTCCCAACTCCCCATTGCAAATTATAATGTGGGATGTACTCAGCGGCGATTTCGACATTAATCTTTCGCCAGAAAAATGTTATCAAAATGTGATTAAACATACCGAAAATGGTTCTATAATTGTTTTTCATGATAGTTTAAAAGCATTTGACCGCCTGGCACACGCCCTTCCAAAGGTTTTAGCCCATTTTACCGAAAAGGGTTTCACTTTCGCCTCCCTTTAGCCATAGTTATGCCATAACTCATGGGGCTTACTGCAATAAGCTAAAAACAGGTTTTTAGGTCGGAAGCTAATTTCAAGCTGTTCAAAAACGGACAAGACTGTACGGAATTGAACAGTTAATCAGATACATCTTCTTCTTAATTGTAAGGATTAATACGCGTTGATTTATGATCGGTTATTAATATCAAAGCGTCAATTTAGAACAATTCTAAATTATGTAATCAACTGCTTAAATTCCATTTAAAGCTTGCTTTTTGTTATTTTTGTTCCTATCCAAAAATTCATTTTTTTGGGTTGATAACCACAAATTAATCACAAATAATAATATTCTTTTGGAAGGCGTATTTACTACGCAAAACTTCGCGAAAAAAGAATAAAATAGCAAGATGAGTATTTATAACGATTATATCCAGGAGATTGAAGAACGAAAAAATCAAGGTCTTCACCCTAAACCTATTGACAGCGCTGAATTGTTGATCGAAATTATCGATCAGATCAAAAATGTAAATAATTTTAACCGGGCAGATGCGGTTAATTTTTTCATATACAATACCCTTCCGGGTACCACAGCTGCAGCAGGCGTTAAAGCCCAATTCTTAAAAGAAATTATCGCAGGCGAAACGGTTGTTGCTGAAATTACGCCTGATTTTGCTTTCGAACTGTTATCGCACATGAAAGGTGGCCCTTCTATTAAGGTTTTATTGGATATTGCGCTGGCTGATAATGGCGATAAAGCTAAAAAAGCAGCAGATGTTCTTAAAACACAGGTTTTCTTATACGATGCGGATACTGATCGCTTAAAAGAGGCTTACATCAATGGCAATGCCATTGCAAAAGAAATATTGGAAAGTTACGCCAAGGCCGAATTTTTCACCAAATTACCGGCTGTTGCCGAAGAAATTAAGATAGTAACGTTTATTGCCGGTATTGGCGATATTTCTACCGATTTATTATCACCTGGTAACCAGGCACACTCGCGCTCCGACCGCGAATTACATGGTAAATGCATGATTACGCCGGAGGCACAACAGGCAATCAAAGACCTTCAGGCTCAACATCCTGATAAAAGTGTAATGCTGGTAGCCGAAAAGGGTACCATGGGTGTAGGTTCTTCACGTATGTCTGGTGTAAACAATGTAGCCCTTTGGACAGGTAAACAATCCAGTCCATATGTTCCTTTTGTAAACATTGCGCCAATTGTAGGTGGTACCAATGGTATTTCTCCAATTTTCTTAACCACGGTTGATGTAACCGGCGGTATTGGTATCGACCTTAAAAACTGGGTAAAGAAAACTGACGAAAACGGCAATGTTATCCGCAATGAAAACGACGAACCGGTTTTAGAAGAAGTATATTCAGTAGAAACCGGAACTGTGCTCACCATTAATACCAAAACCAAAAAGTTATATAACGGAGATCGGGAACTGATTGATATTTCGAAAGCATTAACCCCTCAAAAAATGGAGTTTATCAAAGCCGGTGGTTCTTATGCCATCGTATTTGGTAAAAAAATCCAAACATTTGCAGCCAAAACTTTAGGTATCGAAGCTCCGGTTGTATTTGCTCCGGCTAAAGAAGTTTCTATTGAAGGCCAGGGTTTAACAGCTGTAGAAAAAATATTCAACAGAAATGCAGTGGGCTTAACACCAGGTAAAGTTTTACACGCAGGTTCTGATGTTCGTGTCGAAGTCAACATTGTAGGTTCGCAGGATACTACCGGTTTAATGACCGCCCAGGAGTTAGAGGCAATGGCTGCTACGGTGATTTCGCCGATTGTTGATGGTGCTTACCAGTCAGGCTGCCACACGGCATCTGTTTGGGATAAAAAGGCACAGGCCAATATTCCTAAACTGATGAAATTCATGAATGATTTCGGGGTAATTACTGCCCGCGACCCTAAAGGTCAATATCATTCAATGACCGATGTTATTCATAAAGTATTGAACGACATTACCATTGATGAGTGGGCAATTATCATCGGTGGCGATTCACATACCCGCATGTCAAAAGGTGTGGCTTTCGGTGCCGATTCTGGTACTGTAGCATTGGCATTGGCCACCGGCGAGGCTTCAATGCCTATTCCGGAGTCGGTAAAAGTAACCTTTAAAGGTACAATGAAAGAACACATGGATTTCCGTGATGTGGTTCATGCTACACAATTGCAAATGTTGCAGCAGTTTGATGGCGAAAACGTATTCCAGGGCCGTATCATCGAGGTGCACATCGGTACTTTATTGGCTGACCAGGCCTTTACTTTCACCGATTGGACTGCAGAGATGAAAGCTAAAGCTTCTATCTGTATTTCTCAGGACGATACGTTAATCCAATCGCTTGAAATTGCCAAAAACCGTATCCAAATCATGATCGACAAAGGTATGGACAACCATAACCAGGTGCTTCAGGGACTGATCAACAAGGCAAACAAACGCATTGAGGAAATTAAAACGGGCATTAAGCCTGCCTTAACACCCGATGACAATGCTAAATACTATGCAGAAGTAGTAATTGATCTCGATCTGATTCAAGAACCTATGATTGCCGATCCGGATGTAAATAACGCTGATGTTTCTAAACGTTATACGCACGATACCATCAGGGATTTAACTTACTACGGAGGCGATAAAAAAGTAGACCTTGGTTTCGTAGGTTCTTGCATGGTACATAAAGACGATTTAAAAATCGTTTCACAAATGTTGAAAAACGTAGAACGAAATACAGGCACAGTATCATTCAAAGCGCCATTGGTTGTTGCTGCTCCTACTTACAACATCATTGATGAATTGAAAGCAGAAGGCGACTGGGAATACTTACAAAAATACTCCGGATTTGAGTTCAGCGATGCGCTACCTAAAAGCGTAGCCCGTACCGAATATGAAAACATCATGTATCTGGAACGTCCGGGTTGCAACTTGTGCATGGGTAACCAGGAGAAAGCCGCTAAAGGTGATACGGTAATGGCCACCTCTACCCGCTTATTCCAGGGGCGTGTAGTAGAAGACAGGGATGGTAAAAAAGGAGAGTCATTACTGGCCTCTACACCAGTGGTTGTTCTTTCAGCTATCTTAGGTCGTATTCCAAGTATCGAAGAATACAAAGTAGCAGTAGAAGGCATTAATTTAACCAAGTTCACCCCAATCTCTACAAAACAGTAGTAAACAAAAAAACATATTAATTGTTAAGCAATAGAAAAGGCTATCCGAGATATCAGGTAGCCTTTTCTTTTACGCAAAGAATTGGATAGAATGGTTTTAAATAACAGATTATGACAAATCTCAAAAATAACTGTGTTTAAAATTGTTTACTTTAGATAATACCTTATTGATAATAATTATAAAAAATTAAAGTATGGCTTTTGATATAGACATGATTAAAAAGGTTTATGCAAACTTTGGTAGCCGCGTTGAGGCTGCACGCAAAGTGGTAGGCAGGCCTTTAACCTTATCTGAAAAAATATTGTATGCACACCTTTGGGACGGAGATCCTAAAAAGGCATTTAAACGTGGGTCTGACTATGTTGATTTTGCACCCGATCGGGTAGCAATGCAGGATGCGACGGCGCAAATGGCTTTATTGCAGTTTATGCAAGCGGGCCGCCCTCAGGTTGCAGTTCCATCTACAGTGCATTGCGACCACTTAATTATGGCTAAAGAAGGTGCTGCGATAGATTTACCTCATGCTAAAACAGAGAGTGCCGAGGTTTTTGATTTCTTATCGTCCGTATCCAATAAATATGGTATTGGTTTCTGGAAACCTGGAGCAGGTATTATCCACCAGGTTGTTTTAGAAAACTATGCTTTTCCAGGTGGAATGATGATTGGTACCGACTCGCACACGGTAAATGCCGGTGGGTTAGGGATGCTGGCCATTGGTGTTGGCGGTGCTGATGCCTGCGATGTAATGGCTGGCTTACCATGGGAGCTTAAATTCCCTAAGTTAATCGGGGTAAAACTAACCGGTAAATTAAACGGCTGGACTGCTGCCAAAGATGTGATTCTGAAAGTTGCCGGTATTTTAACAGTAAAAGGCGGTACCGGCGCCATTGTAGAATATTTTGGCGATGGTGCTACTTCAATGAGCTGTACAGGTAAAGGCACCATTTGTAATATGGGGGCCGAAATTGGCGCAACCACATCTACCTTCGGTTATGACGAAAGTATGGAACGTTATTTACGTGCAACAAACAGAAACGAAGTGGCAGATGAGGCCAACAAAATTGCTTCGTATCTAACCGGCGACCCTGAGGTTTATGCTGATCCTGAAAGCTATTTCGATCAGGTTATCGAGATCGATTTAGATACTTTAGAACCTTATTTAAATGGCCCTTTTACACCAGATTTAGCTACTCCGGTTTCGCAAATGAAAACTGAAGCAGAAAAAAACGGCTGGCCAACAAAAGTAGAATGGGGATTAATTGGTTCTTGCACCAACTCATCTTACGAAGATTTATCGAGAGCTGCCTCCATTGCCAAACAGGCTATTGCCAAAGGTTTGGTAACGAAAGCAGAGTTTGGCATTAACCCAGGTTCTGAACAGGTACGTTATACCGCCGATCGCGATGGTTATTTAAAAACCTTCCAGGATTTAAACGCTACTATTTTTACCAACGCCTGTGGCCCATGCATTGGTATGTGGGACCGTACCGGTGCAGAAAAGGCAGAAAAAAACACCATAGTACACTCGTTTAACAGAAACTTTGCGAAACGTGCCGATGGCAATCCAAATACTTATGCTTTTGTGGCTTCGCCAGAAATGGTTGCTGCCATTGCCATTTCCGGCAATTTAGGATTTAACCCATTAACAGATACCTTAACCAACGATAAAGGTGAGCAGGTTAAATTAGACCCGCCTACCGGCTACGAATTGCCTACCAAAGGCTTCGCTGTAGAAGATGCAGGTTTCCAGGCACCGGCTGCAGATGGTTCAAAGGTACAGGTTTTGGTTTCTCCTACTTCTCACCGTTTGCAATTGTTAGATCCGTTTGCCCCATGGGAAGGTACAGATCTTAAAGGCTTAAAACTTTTAATTAAAGTTAAGGGCAAATGTACTACCGACCACATTTCGATGGCTGGTCCGTGGTTAAAATTCCGTGGGCACCTGGATAATATTTCCAATAACATGTTAATTGGTGCGGTAAACTTTTTTAACGATAAAACCGATACAATTAAAAATGAATTAACAGGTGAGTATGGACCTGTTCCGGCTACACAACGCGATTACAAAGCTGCAGGTTTAGGCTCTATTGTAGTGGGCGACGAAAACTATGGTGAGGGTTCATCACGTGAGCATGCTGCCATGGAGCCACGCCATCTGGGTGTACGTGCAGTATTGGTAAAATCTTTTGCCCGTATCCACGAAACCAACCTTAAAAAACAAGGTATGCTGGCCTTAACTTTCGCCGATAAAGATGATTATGATAAAATTTTAGAAGACGATACGATAGACATTTTAGGCTTAACTGAGTTTACTCCTGATCAACCATTAACATTGGTATTACACCATGCAGATGGTACTACTGATCAGTTCCCGGTTAATCACAGCTATAATGCACAGCAAATAGACTGGTTTAAAGCTGGTGGTGCATTAAACATCATTAGGGCTGAAGCTGCTGCAAAAGCTGCACTTCAATAGCCTGAGAGTCTGGAGTCGGAAGTCCGAAGTTTGGATGTATATTATCAATCCCGTTTTGTTGATTCAGAACGGGATTTTTTGTTTGCAAAACATAATAATAAATCTAATTTTGCCGATTAAACTAAATTAAATTAATGAAAAAACTATTTCTAGCATTTACGCTCTTAACTTTAATTAACCTCAGCTCATGCAAAAAGGATGAAACTACCAAGACTACTATTGTTGGTAAATGGCAAATAGATTCCTACGTAATTACCAATTTTGAAAACACCGGTAAAGATCAGGACGATACCAAAGGAGAAAGTCCGAGGCCAACTTTGGAATTTAAGGAAGATGGTAATTTACATGCCATTTTTTATTTTAAAGACCCTTTCAGCAATAATCAAAACACAATAGAGGATGTTAAGGTAAAATATACCGTAAATGGGGACAAATTAAACCTGAGCGGAAATTTGGCTTTTAATCATAACAGCTTTACCTTTTCTATATCAAATAACATATTGATCATGAAAAGGACTGATGTCTCCAGTATCGGGAATTCGGGAACGTACACGGAAAATACAACCGTTACCGCAACCAGAATACAGTAATTTCCTTAAAAGATTATAACGTGTAAATTCCGTTTTGTTTATTCAGAACGGGATTTTTTGTTTCAGATAAATTTAAGATTTCTTTTTTTGGAAAGCAGGTTTATCGCTGTCGGTTCCGGCAGTCCTTCTTTCCGCTTCTATCATTTTGTGATCGTTAGTAGAATACGTTTGTTTGTGCACCAAAAAGTATAACCGCTTCAATAAGGTTTATTCCACAAGGGCAGTAAAAGGAACGACCTGGCGCTTTGCCTGTTATGATGCGTTTTGTGCTTTGCAGTAACAGCGTTTTTAGCCCCGGGCGAATCGGCATCCCTGAAGCGCAGCGAAAGGATATAGTGGAGAACGGGAACCAGCTTTAATAGTTGTGACTGTCCATGCGCTCCAAAAAATACTAATCAATCTACCAATTGATAACGTCATCGTAACAATGATGGCACTTACTACCTTTATTAGGCTAGTAAATATTAAAAATGCAAGTATAGTTGCCCAAATACCGCAATGCATATTATCAACTAACTCTTCAGGAACTCTTTCCACCAATACCCTGAATCTTTAATGGTACGTTCCTGCGTTTTAAAGTCATTATAGATCAGGCCAAACCTGGCTGTAAACCCTTCCGCCCATTCGAAATTATCCATTAATGTCCAGGCCATATAGCCGGTAATATTCACCCCTTCAATTTTTAGTTTTAGCAGAGCATTCAGGTAAAGTTTAAAATATTCGATCCGTTCGGTATCTTCTATTTTGCCATCAATTAATTTATCGTGGTAAGCGGCACCATTTTCGGTAATGATAATATTTTTGATATTAGGATAGGCTGCAAACTGTTTTACAATATTATAAAAGCTATCGGCATTAATCTCCCAGCCCATGGCTGTATGTGGTTTTTTCCTGCTTTTGGCTTTTACCTCCCAGGCCTGAACTACCGGGATAAAAGCATTGTATTTTACCGTCAATGGAAAATAATTTTGCAGGCCGATAAAATCGAAGTCGAATTTCATTCTGTCCTGCAATCGCCAGGTACCATATTCGATCTGAAATTTTTCTAATACATCCCAGTCTGCTGTTGGAAAACCTAAACCCAATGTAGGCTCTACAAACAAACGGTTCATTAAACAATCAATCCGCTTTGCAGCCAGTATATCACTGTCGCTTTGCGTGTAAGGAAGTATTTCGGAGCAGGAATAAGTAGTCCCGATATTAGCCTTGGCTACTTCAGCACGCAAAATCTTACCCCCCTCGGCCTGCGCTAAAGCTGTATGCAAAACCGCAGGAAAGAAATTGCTTAAACCAGTTTTACCCGGTGCATGCACGCCAAGCATATAACCTAAAGAAGTATAACCAAAAGGTTCGTTCAATACAATCCAGTTTTTCACTTTATCGCCGTATTCCAGCGCACAGATACTTACAAAAGCATTAAAAGCAGCATTGATGCTAAAGCTGGTCCAGCCCCCTTCGTCTTCAAGTGCCTGAGGCAAATCCCAATGGTAAAGGGTAACATAAGGGGTTATGCCCTGGGTAAGGCATTCATCGATGAGGTTATGATAAAAACGGACGCCTTCCTGATTTACCTCTCCCCTTCCCTGTGGCAATATCCTCGACCAGGCAATAGAGAACCTGAACACTTTAAAGCCAAGTAGCTTTACCAGCGCAACGTCTTCTGTATACCGGTGATAAAAATCGCAGGCAGGATCTAATTTGTGGTTCTTCTTTATTTTGCCGTTTTTAGCCGTAAAAGTATCCCAAATGGAAGGGCCTTTTCCATACTGGCTTGCTGTTCCTTCTATCTGAGCTGCAGCTGTAGCCACCCCCCACAAAAAATCCCGACCAAAATCGCTTGCATTAATCATTGTTTACCAATTAATTGCCATAAGTTGCAAGTTTAATATTAACAAATCATTAAGCTATAAATTTTATGTTAAAGATTCGGCCATTTTTAAAAAGAAGATTAAATATTAACCTTTGATGGTACTAAACAATTTAAAAATCAGTTGAAATCGCAAAGAAAACAGGCCTTAATGACTTTTACTATTTTAGCTGGCTTTTCTCGAACGTGATGGGAACCTCACCTAAACAGTATCGTCATAACCAGCTTAATTGATCTTATAAATTAAGCTAAACTAAGCCCAATCTGCTTCAGTAAAATAGCAGCATTAAAGGTTTTGCACGGGCCTTGTTTTAGCAGGTAATCAAATTTCATTTCGCCATCGGTAATCTGGATATCGAAATGAAAGTTGCGAACCGTTTCAGGATGATCAATAATCAGATCGGCCAGCTGCAGATCGTGGGTAGCAAAAAGTGCAGGTGTTTTTTCTGCAATCAGTTTTTCTATAAATACTTTCGATCCGAGATATTTATCCCTGCTATTGGTACCACGGAGCATCTCATCAATCAGTACAAAAGCATCGTCATCTTTCACTACATTGTCCAAAATCATTTTCAGTCGGTTTAATTCGGCTTTAAAAGTAGAGGTGCTTTCATTCAGAGAGTCTTTTATTCTCATATAGGTATTGATCGAAAAAACCGATAACTGCATGCTCCTGGCACAAACGGGTGCACCGGCATATGCCAATACCATGTTAATACCTAAAGTACGTAAAAAGGTACTTTTACCCGCCATATTAGAGCCGGTTACGATATCGACAGTTGGGTTATGGGTTAATTGAAAATCATTATCCACCCTAAGCTCAGGCCGGATGAGTGGATGGCCAAGCTGTTCGGTCTTTAACGTAAACTGATCGGTTACTATTGGGAAAACCCAATCAGACTGATTATAGGCAACCGTAGCCAGCGAAATTAATTCCTCAAAATCGCCCAGATGGTTTAGTGCGGCAATTACATCCTTGGAGGAAGATTTGTACCAGGTATCGAGATTTATGCAACACTTTAAATCCCACAGCAACAATGCATTCAATATTCCCCCTACCAGGATATTCAGGCGGGCATCAAAGTTTTGGATAATTTTGGACAGGCTTTTGATTTCCTGACTTACCGGAATACGAGAGTCAAATAAACCTAAAATATAAGCACTTTTCCAGTTTTGATTTTCCGTCCATAAAATAGCACTGGCATAACCGTTTAACAACCCTGAACTGCCGCCAAAACTATAAAATACCTTATTAATTTTTGCGCTAAGCAATACATTCCAACCCGTATGGATTACAAAAACCAGTACCAGCACTTTCCAAAAAGCAGCACTGGTTAAAATGGCAGCCAAAATTAAACCAACAGTAACAAAAGGCACCAGTTTCACATACAAACGCAAAAATTTACCTTTTACAAATTCCAGTTGTGCCCCAAGTTGCAGTTTTAGCTGCATTTTAATCTGCTCTATTTTATCGGGATCGTAACCATGCAGATTTGCCCTGAAACTATAGGTCTCCTCTATTTTGGTTATTATCTCTTTTACCGCTTCCTGCCTACTTAAAATGATATCGCGTGACGATTTCTCTGCCAGTTTTTTTGCCAGCACATCGTTCCCGTTTTTAGTACTGCAACGGTTTAAAAGGGCAAATAAAGATGCTCTCCCAAAAATATCAAGATCGGAAGTATATGGATGGGTTTCAGACTCGAATGCTGTACCGTGGTCATAACCATTTTCCTCGCCGTTTAAAACATTCCATTCATTCTGATACACCCACAACAACTGTTTTTTGTAATCAATTTCAATATCGAGCCTGCTTTGCTTACGTACCACAAAGGCAAATGCAATTACAGGCAACAATAAGGCGATCTGTATCAAAGTACGAAAGCCATCATCGGCAGATCGTACCAGTAAAATAAAGAACAAGATTTCGGTCAGGAACAACCCCACCCTTACTAATGACAGTTTGTCGATTAATTTTTTAGTCTGATTTATCCCATCAGTGACCTCTTTAATTTTTTCACCGTAACCTGATATGATCTGTGCTTGTAATTTTAACATTATATTTGAATCTCGAAATTCTAAAGATAGGCAAAATATTAAATGAAGATTACCCTGATTGCCATTGGCAAAACCGAAGATAAATATCTAATTGAGGGGATTGATAAATATATCAACCGCCTCAAACATTATATTAATTTTAGTTTTTTGGCCATACCTGATGTAAAAAACGTTAAAAACCTGAGTGAAGCACAGCAAAAAACAAAGGAGGCAGAACTCTTACATAAACAAATTAATAATGGAGATGTTGTTATTTTGTTGGATGAAAAAGGAAAAAAATATTCATCTGTAGAATTTTCAAACTACCTGAATAAACAGATGGTGGGTAGTGTGCAGCATTTAATTTTTATCATTGGCGGCCCTTACGGATTCGACGAAAGTATTTACAAGCGGGCAAACGGGTTAATTTCGCTATCAGATATGACTTTCTCACACCAGATGATCAGGTTGTTTTTTGTAGAACAGCTTTACAGGGGATTTAGTATTTTGAGGGGAGAACCTTACCATCATGCATAAGCAACGGAAAAATGGCTTAAGGAAGATGGATAACGTAAATTGTAGGGACTTGGATATGGAAAAAGGGAATAAAAATCATCATTAAATAAAAGAAACGATGTTACTAGATAAATATAAAAGGGAATACAGATACAAAAGCGATCAAAATCGCAACAATAAATACTTATGGATCAGCATTATTGTTTCTTTGGTGATTGTTGCGCTGCTTTGGTATTTTTTCGATTAAACCCCATAAAAAAACACCAGACCCATGGCCTGGTGTTCCTTATATTAATTAAACAAAGCTTAAACGCCTTTTTTACTTGTCATGCTTGCTTTTTTAGCAGGGGCCGAAGTTTTAGTCGTTGCTTTTGCGCTGGCTGTTGCCTTAGCGCCTGCAGCTTTTACTTTTTTATCAGCTGTTTTTTCTTCAGCTAATTTAACCTCTGCAGCTGTTCCTGGTGTTTCAGGAGCTTCTTCTGTAAACAAAGGAAGATCTTTAAGGAGATTATACCAGGTAATGATTTTTTTCATATCCGAAGCATAAACTTTTTCCTGATCGTGATTTGGAGCTACTTCCAGGAAATAAGCACGTAAATCGCCCTTTAAATCAGGGGTAGATCCTTTTGCAGAAATTTTAGCAAAAATATCAGCCAATTTGATTTCTTCATCTTCACCATATACAGTAATATCTTCTAACGAAGCTAGTTTTGTATTGGTAATATTGGCTACAATTTTAGTTTTTTGGGCATCCAGGCTCTCTAAAATATAACCTACTTTATTTTGCCCAACCAGTTTAAACAAACCTGGCCTGCCGGATACGGCAACAATTCCTCTTAAATTCATATGATGTGTGTTTAGCGGTTAACGGTTGGGGTTTAGCGCAATAAATTGCCTGCTGCCAAACGCTTCACGCGTTAATATTTTGCATGGTGCCAAGTGTAGCAAGCGCTATGCTCAAAGCCCTTCGCACCAGGCTATTTTAATCTTCTAAAACTTCAATATTTACAATCCTATCGCCTTGGCGGATATCGTCAACAAGATCTACATTTTCGATAACTTTACCAAAACAAGTGTGGTTTCTGTCTAAGTGTGCAGTGTTTGTTCTGCTGTGGCAGATAAAAAACTGTGAACCACCTGTGTTACGGCCTGCATGTGCCATTGATAATACACCACGGTCATGATATTGGTTGTCGCCATCCAATTCGCAATCGATTTTGTAACCCGGGCCACCAGTACCAGCTAAATGCGCAGTAGCAGGGTCTTTTGAATTCGGACATCCACCCTGAACCACGAAATTTGGAATTACACGGTGAAAGGTTACTCCATCATAAAAGCCTTCTTTAGCTAATTTTTTAAAGTTTGCAACGGCTTTTGGCGCATCATTATCGTAGAATTCTACGGTCATATCGCCTTTTTCTGTTTTTATAATTGCTTTACTCATATCAATATCGGTACTAATTTTTAACACCTAAAAAATTCTCATTTTTTTGGTAGAGGGCAAAAATAACAAAATTGTGTAACTTATAACATCATTAAATTTTTCTATCCAGTTTAAATGCGGTATTTTAGTGTTTTAAGTACACCGATTTGATCAAAAAATATTATATACTGCTCATTTGCCTGTTCTGCTCTTTAGGGCTCAGGGCTTCATCTTTATTGATTTATATGGATGAAGACCAAAAAAATCACCTGAAAGCGTATGGAATTGCCTACTGGACAATCAGCAAACAGCTGGAAGTTGATTGGCTTTTAAATTACCGTGGCGGGAGTTTTTTAATCAAATACAACAAAATCGTTGAGGACGAACTAAAGATCAGAGGGGTATCTTATGAGGTAGTGGCCGATGGAAAGGTAGTAAGCCTTTTAAACGAAATAAGCGACCCATCGGTAAACATGGAAATGGTGAAGCTGGAAAAAACGCCAAAAATTGCAGTATACTCTCCTAAGAGCAAGTTACCATGGGACGATGCCGTTACCTTGGTACTCACCTATGCCGAGATACCCTATGATGTGATTTACGATGATGATATTTTACAGGATAAATTAAGTAAATATGACTGGTTGCACCTGCATCATGAAGACTTCACCGGTCAGTACGGACGTTTTTGGGCCAATTTCAGGTATGCTACCTGGTACCAGGAAGATGTTAAAAACCAGGAAGCTTTAGCAAAACGCATGGGTTATAAAAAAGTATCCGAAATGAAATTGGCCGTAGCCAAACACATTAAAGAATACTGTGCCGGTGGTGGTTTTCTTTTCGCTATGTGTTCGGGTACCGATAGTTTCGATATTGCTTTGGCAGCAGAAGGCGTAGATATTTGTGCACAGATGTTTGACGGAGATCCGGCCGACCCAAATGCACAATCTAAACTGGATTTTAGCAAAACACTGGCCTTTCAGAATTTTAAACTCGATAATAACCCTATGAATTATGAGTTTTCTGATATAGATGCCACTCAAACCCGTACCTTAAACCAAACGAACGATTACTTTACCTTATTCGATTTTTCTGCAAAATGGGACCTCGTTCCAACCATGCTTACCCAAGACCACGATAGGGTGATTAAAGGTTTTATGGGACAAACCACAGCATTCAGAAAGAGCTTAGTGAAACCGAGTGTAACCGTTTTAGGTGAAAACAAAGGTGCGGCAGAAGTGAGGTATTTACATGGCGAAATTGGCAAAGGTCAGTTTACTTTTTACGGCGGGCACGATCCGGAAGATTATCAGCATGCTGTTGGCGATCCGCCAACAGATTTAAATCTGCATCCAAACTCGCCGGGCTATCGCCTGATCCTCAATAATGTTCTTTTTCCCGCAGCAAAAAAGAAACCTCAAAAAACATAATTTATCAAAAATTTAACTTTTGGTATTATTTCTTTTTAGGTTAAAAAATTGTTAATTCCCTACTATATTCCTGTTATGTATACAATAAATGGCGCTTTATAGCATTTCTGATCTAAGCCATAACCATACTTAAAGACCACAAAAAACGTATTGATAACCAACGTATTAGCGATCTAATTGTAACACACTTGATACTTTGGCACAGCTTTTGGATTAGCACTGACAATTAACAAGCAGGGTAAAACCTGAATTTTTAAACTAGATTTTTATAAAAGAAAAATATCATGAAAAAGTTACTATTAAGTGCATCGATCATTTTATTAGCAACAGGTGCTTTCGCTCAAACAAAAATGACTGGCGAAACTGCACGTTTTGGAATTAAAGCTGGTGTTAACCTTTCAAAATTTCATGCAGGCGGAAATGATAATGCAGCCAATGCTTTTAACGATAATGCAAAAAACAATGTTGGTTTTAATGTTACCGCATTTGGCGACTTTGGTGTAGGAAACAATTTCTTTATCCAACCAGGAGTATCATTACAGAATAAGGGTAACAAGTTTGAATCGACAGGTACAGCAACAGTAGGAAACAATACCATTACTACTACATCATCTGTTAAAACAAATTTAATGGCCATTGAAGTTCCGGTTAATGCAGTATTCAGAATCCCTACAGGTGATGCTGGTGCATTACAGATCAGTGCTGGTCCTTATATCGGTTTTAATATCTCAGGTAAAGATAAAGGACAAACTACCACTACTACGGTTAACAACAGCAACAACACAAGTGCAACTGTAACCAGTTCTAATGATAGAGACCTTTCTTTTGGTAGTGCAAGCGACAAAAATTATGGTAGCACAGACTTTGGTGCAAACTTTGGTTTAGCTTACCGCACTTCGTCAGGTTTCTTGGTAGGTGCTAACTATGGTTTAGGTTTAACCGATTTAACACCAAAAGACAGACAATCAAATTCGAATAAATTAACTAACCGTGTATTAGGATTCTCAGTTGGTTATTCATTCTAAGGAAAACCTTAAAAGCAAAAAACCTTCCTGGTGTAAAATCAGGAAGGTTTTTTTATGCCTTTTAAATTGTTAATCGTAAAAATTCCAGCTTACCCCAAATTTTAACAGGGCATCCTGCATCGGGTACCTGTTAACTGTATAATATCCTTTCTGGAATAAGCCCTGATTTACAAAATCATATTTAACAAAAATATTGGCTCTTTTTAAATTTGCCTTAAAAAACACATCAACTATCGGTTTGGAAGACAGATTGGTTGGGTTGCGTTCATCTATATAAAACTGGGCTGTTGCCGGTGAATACAAGTAGTTTGCATATTCAGAGTTGTACCTTACATCGAATCCCACATTAGCTTTTAATACCTTAAAAAAAGTATTATCAAAGTAAAGACTGTTATAGGTATAAAATTCAGGTGTTCTTAATATTGCATTTTTATCTGTTTTTTGATAAGCGAGGTAATTTTCGATCACAAACCTGCCAAACCTGGTTTTCTTTGACAGATCCAACCTAATTAAGCTAATATCGGCAGTTGCTTGTTTTGGTAAAATAGCGGTTGTACCATTGGTGTGGTCAGCCGCAAAATAAACATAATTGCTGGTTAGGTAATATTTGGCTCCCGCCATAAAACCATATTTATCATTGATATAATTGAATGATAGGTTGGCAATTTTAGTATTCTTAAAATCGGTATTTGTCCACTGGTAATGGTTACCATGATAGTAATTAAAAATAGCCGACGGGGTTTGATTTTGAACATAGGCTCCCAATTCGATCCTTCCAATGGTTTTACTTAAAAGAATTTTACTTTTTGCCTCATATAAATAATCGCCTGCATTTTCACCCTGCAAAATTTGCTGTAGGTCTAAATTGAAATCGATATTATTAGAAAAACGGTAGCCCGCGGCACCTAAAATGGTAATGTTTTGGTAAGCAAATCTACTCTGTTCGTAATTGGTTCCATCTTGTTTTATACCAAGGTATTCATGCCTGTAATAATCGTGCCTTACCCCCGCATCAACCTTTAATTCATTTTTAATAACTGAGCTGTTTTTTGGCCTTAAAAAGAAACTATAAATAAATTCATTTTTAAGGTGCTTTACATGGGTAGAATCATTTGTAAATACTGTACTGGCAATTCCCGGAGGCAGCACGTTATTAACATCTGCTCCATTTTTGTAAAAATCAAAACTGTCGTTATTATATTCAAATGTATACGAAACTTTATTGGTAGGTAAAACCGCATTATTCACATTTGCAGAGGTATCTATCCTGCCTACATAATAAGTTTGCTTTAAAAAAACAGTGTTTTTACGATATAAATTTCTTGCATCTGATAATTTAATCGGCTCTGCCTCTCGCGCAATTTTAGAATAGTTTGGATCGAATAAGTTTGTAGCTACAGTAGAGCCATTCTCGTAAGCGCGCATGGTATTAAAAATTGCCGATGCCCACATATTATAACGTTTACTCGGCGATTGGTACCAAGAAAATATAGCCACATTCAAATTATCGCCACGCTGCCTGGAATAAAAACCCCTGGAATCGCCACGGTTAAAATTAACACCAACATTCCAGTTTCTTTTTATATTCTGTGTGTGGATGGCCCTAAAAAGCTGCTCCTTTTGTCCGGCACTCACAAAATACAAACTGGTAAAGGGGGTTCTGGCCTGATAGTAAATAATATCTTCGGGTGTTAAAGCATAATAATCAAGCGAATGGAAGCCTACATCAAAACCGATTCTTTTACTGGGTTCGTATAGTAAGGGTCTGGCTGCCAGCCCCATGTTGCCATTGCTTATGGTAGGGTACAATGGCTGCAAAAGCGGACTATAATTTTGAATATTGGTTGTTGAGGTATCTAAAGGCAATAGTATAATACTGTCTTTAGTTAACGAGAGCTTGGTAAACTTGATATATTTTGCCGTAAAAACAACAGAATCTTTGCCTCCATCTAGCTTTTTCCTGACCGAATCGAGTTCCTTATTGGTACCAACACTCGTTTTTAAATCTTGTGCAAAGGTTTTGTTAATGCTTAGCAGCAGTAAGAAAAAAAAACAGATTTTAACACCTTTATGCATCTTACAGTTCAGAAATTAAGCGTATTAAAATCTCTGTCATTTTAGGCTCTGCTTTGGCTGCAGCAGCCAAAATTTCATCTAAATTAAAAGGTTGCAGGTCTTCAGGGAAACCTTCATCCGTTAATACTGAAATGGCAAAAACAGGTAACCCGGCATGATTGGCCACAATAACCTCGGGCACTGTACTCATACCAACGGCATCAGCACCAATTAAACGCAAATATTTATACTCGGCTTTTGTTTCTAAATTAGGTCCCGAAACAGCCACGTACACTCCTTTATGACAGTTAATATCAACATTTTGGGCTATTTCAAGCGCTTTAGCTATGATATCGCGCTTATAAGGCTGACTCATATCCGGGAAACGGGGACCCAACTCGCTCTCAATTAAACCACGTAATGGGTTATCGGGTTGCAAGTTGATATGATCATCGATAATCATTAAATCTCCTTTTTTAAACTCAGGATTTAACGAGCCTGCAGCATTAGATACAATTAGGTTTTCGATACCCAGCCCCTTCATTACCCTAACAGGAAAGGTGATCTGTTGCATGCTGTAACCTTCGTAATAATGTAAGCGGCCCTGCATGGCTACAATTTTTTTTCCGCTCAATGTTCCAAAAATCAGTTTTCCACTGTGGAACTCTAAAGTAGAAATTGGGAAATTTGGAATATTAGAATACATCAATTGATGCTCAACTTCAATTTCTTTTACCAAGCCACCCAAGCCAGTACCTAAGATTATGCCTATTTCTGGCTTAAAATTCTCTGTTTTACGTTTTATATATTCAACGGTTTCTTCTATTGCTCTTAACATAGTTTAAAATGAGTTCGTCAAAGATAATCTTATCCTCTTCAAATAATTCAACCTCTATGGGTAAATAATATACGGGTAAATCTACCAGTAAATCTTCAAATCCGGTAGCTTTTAAACGTTTGCTATCCTTTTCTGTTGTGATGATGATTTTATCTTTTTTATTTTCTGCTAAAAAAGTTGATCTAAACTTCTTAATATCCTCTTCTTTAAAGGCATAATGATCAGGAAATTCTTCGTGTTTAATGTTATGGGAATATTTTTCCAGTTCTTCTATTAAAGGAGCAGGATTTGCAATTCCGGTAAGCAGAAAAATTTCGAAATCTTTGACCGACTTCAAAGGGAGGTTTTCGTTATCATATAAATGGACCAAATCGCCGTACTTAAGATAAGAATGTAATACAGGTTGGCCTACATTTGGCTGCAGCTCATTTATGGAGGCTTGCTGGGCTACATGCAACAGTGGTACCGGCGATTTTGTAACCAATAATACTTCAGCTCTTTTACGTGATGAAAAGACATCCCTTAAATTTCCGGCAGGCAATAAGAACTGTAAAGTACCCAATTTTCGGAACTCGAAAAGCAAAATATTAAAGCCAGCCCTTACCGCGCGGTGCTGAAAGGCGTCATCAAGAATAATCAAATCGTGGTTTTCTTTCAACTGTTTAATCCCATTTACACGGTTTTCGCAAACAGCAACGGTAACACCTGCAAATTTTTGATGGTACTGCAAAGGTTCATCTCCAATCGTTTCGGCTGTAGCCGTGCTATCGGCAACAATAAACCCTTTCGATTTTCGTCCATAACCCCTACTCAGTATAGCAACTTTATAATCGGCCAGCAACCTTACCAAGTATTCAGTTGTAGGTGTTTTGCCTGATCCGCCAACGGCTAAATTACCTACGCAGATTACAGGCAAATCAAACATTACAGAATCTATTACACCCCAATCATAAAGTTTTTTACGGAGAATAATAGCCATTCCATAAATAACTGAAAACGGAAGCAGTAAAAGGCGTAGATAGTTAAATAGCATATCGTGATTTCAAAAATAAGGATTATTTAAAAAAGAAAGGCATCGGCTAAAACCTATGCGCAATAAAGCAACCATTAAGTGAGGTAAATGGTTTGTGTAGGAAGGTGATTTAGCCAGAACTCAGTTAACCTATTTAAGCTTGGAGTTCAGAGTTGGGTGTTTGGAGTCAGTTAACCGATTTAAACAATTAATTGATCAACCCAGTTAACAGTTTGCAATTTACAGTTAACCTATTTAAGCTTGGAGTTCGGAGTTGGGTGTTTGGAGCCAGTTAACCAGTTTTAAACAATTGACCGATTAACCTAATTAACAGTTTGCAATTTACGATTAACAATAAACTTATTTAAGCAATCGGAACAAACAATTTATTAAAACGTTATATTAGTATTCCATCTCATCTTATGCATTCCGAAACAGAAATTTTAATTATTGGAGGAGGATTGGCTGGGTTAACAGCTGCACTCCACCTGAATAAGCTCGGACTAAATGTGATACTGATCGAGAAAGATACTTATCCACATCATAAAGTTTGCGGCGAATATATTTCGAACGAGGTTTTACCTTATTTAAAATGGCTTGGCCTGGATATCGAAAGCCTTGCTCCGGCTTTGATCAGCGATCTGCTTTTCACTTCACTCTCAGGTCAAAGCCTACAAAATAAATTACCCCTCGGCGGTTTCGGGTTGAGCCGGTACAGCATTGATCACTATCTATATACCGAACTCATCAAAAGGAAAGTAAAAGTGGTACACGATCGCGTAGCACAGATAAATTTTACCGATAATCAATTTATAGTTGAAACAGCAACAGCTCTTTTTGTTGCACCTTATGTAGTCGGGGCTTACGGTAAAAGATCGGCCATTGATGTAAAACTGAACCGTGCATTCATTAATAAACAATCGCCATATTTAGCAGTGAAAGCGCATTACAAAGCCGATTTCCCTAATCACATAGTAAGTCTGCATAATTTCGAAGGCGGTTACTGTGGTGTTTCAAAAGTAGAAGAAGACAGATTAAACATCTGTTATCTTGCCAATTACGAAAGTTTTAAAAAACATAAAAACATTGTGGCTTACCAGGAAAATGTGCTCTACAAAAACAGCCACCTTAAAGCCATTTTAGAGAACGCAGAAAGCTTGTTCGAAATGCCATTAACCATCAGCCAAATTTCCTTTGAAGCCAAAGAGCCTGTTTATAACCACATTTTAATGACCGGCGATACTGCGGGCCTGATCCATCCACTTTGTGGGAACGGTATGGCCATGGCCATCCATAGTGCTAAAATTGTATCGACACTGCTGCGCCAAAAAATAGAAGGCAAAATCCCTTCGCGCCATGTGCTTGAACAAAATTATATTTCACAGTGGAACAAAGAGTTTAAGAACCGCTTAAAAATGGGCAGAATTTTATCTTCTTTGTTAAAAAACAATGCGTTTGAGCGTTTTACAATGAACACTTTGAGTAAAATGCCTTTTTTGTTAAATAGCATTATTAAACAAACACATGGGAAACCCATCATTACTACATAAATGCCTTTAGATACCACTCATAGAAGCACTGCTCACGAAATTATGGACAATTTTGCCATGGAAGGCGAAATATTACGTGATGCACTGGATAAAATTGCCCGTATTAACCAACTGCTTGGCGGCAATAAAGTTACGTTGGATGGCGTAAAAACATTGCTCGGTAGCAAACCAAAGGATGAATTGATACGTATTACTGATATTGGTTGTGGAAACGGCGATATGCTGCGTACTTTGGCCGATTACGCCAAAAACAAAGGCTTAAATTTTATGTTGAAAGGAATAGATGCCAATAGTTTTACCATCGATCACGCAAAAAGTTTATCTCAAAATTATCCTAATATCACCTACAGTTGTAGCGATGTTTTTGATGATCTGGATAAAGATGATCCTTGCGATATTATACTGTGCACCTTAACACTGCACCATTTTAAAGATGAAGAGATCATTAAACTGTTGGAAAACTTTAAAAGATCGGCAAAATTGGGCATCGTAATTAATGACCTGCAAAGAAGTGTACTGGCCTATCGTCTTTTTAAGGCGATATGTTATGTATTCCGCCTAAATGATATGTCGCGCGAAGATGGATTGGTATCAATCCTCCGCGGATTTAAAAGGGCCGATCTGGTTAAATATCAGGAACAATTAAAGTTTAAATCGAGTTCGATAAAATGGAAATGGGCTTTTCGCTATCAATGGATAATTAAAACAATATGAGTGTAACCGTAAAAGCTGTAAGCAAAGCCCTTCCCGAATTCTGGAGATCGACCGAAGAAATTTTGCCTTTCCTTGATGTTTGGCTAAAAGGTCAGGACGAGCGTTTTATTAAAAAGGTAAAAAAGATTTTTGAAAGTGCGGCAGTAGATAAAAGATATTCGATCATGTCGCCCGAAGAGGTTTTTAGCGATTTAAGTTTTGAAGAACGGAACAACATTTATGTAAGTGAGGGGATAAAACTGGGGGCTAAATGTTTGGAAACGGCACTCAAAAAAGCCAACTGGCAAGCCCATGATTTAGACTACATTATTACCGTAAGCTGTACCGGAATCATGATCCCTTCTTTAGATGCCTATTTAATTAATCTGCTCAAACTCCGCCAGGATATTATTCGTTTACCGGTAACCGAAATGGGTTGCGCCGCAGGTGTATCGGGCATGATTTACGCCAAGAATTTCCTGAAAGCCAATCCGGGCAAACGCGCAGCAGTTATTGCTGTAGAATCGCCTACCGCAACCTTTCAATTAAACGATTTTTCGATGGCCAACATTGTAAGTGCAGCAATATTTGGAGATGGTGCTGCCTGCGTATTATTAAGTTCGGATCAGGATGATACCGGACCAGCGCTTTTGGCTGAAGAAATGTACCACTTTTATGATGCTGAAGAGATGATGGGGTTTAAACTCACCAATACCGGACTACAAATGGTGCTGGATGTGGCCGTTCCGGAAACCATCGCCAATCATTTTTCAGACATCATTTATCCATTTTTGAAGAAAAACGGATTAAGGATTGACAATATAGACCATTTGATTTTTCATCCTGGCGGAAAAAAGATTATCCAGATTGTGGAAGAATTATTTGGCCAGCTGGGCAAAAATATAAACGAAACGAAAGAGGTTCTAAGACTTTACGGAAACATGAGCAGCGCAACAGTACTTTATGTTTTAGAGCAGATTATGGATAAAAAGCCTCTACCTGGAGAAAAGGGGCTGATGTTAAGCTTCGGACCAGGTTTTTCAGCACAACGTATACTTTTACAATGGTAACGGTTACTCATTCGATAATATAATCATGACAACACAAGAAATATTAGATAAACTGCCTTACGGAAAATCTTTTCTTTTTGTTGATGAATTATTGCACATTGATGAAAACGGAGTAAAGGGCACTTATATTTATACTCAAGATCTACCCTTTTACGAAAGCCATTTCAAGGGCCATCCGGTTACGCCTGCTGTAATCCTTACTGAAACCATGGCACAAATTGGCCTGGTATGCTTGGGAATTTACCTGCTGAAAGATATCAATCAAAATACATCTATTGCGATGACTTCAAACGCAATCGATTTCTTAAAACCAGTTGCACCTGGTGAGCAGGTAACGGTAACGAGCGAAAAAGTGTATTTCAGGTTTAATAAACTCAGTTGCAAGGTTAAAATGGAAAATGCAACTGGTGAAATGGTTTGCAAAGGAAATATTTCTGGCATGTTAATTTCGAAAGAAAATGGATAACAGAGTTGTAATTACCGGTTTGGGCGTATGCGCACCCAATGGCACAAGCATTGATGAGTTCTCGGATGCCATAAAAAAAGGGCTTTCGGGTATCCGCCATCAACCCGACCTGGAAGCCTTGAACTTCTCTTGCCAGATAGCAGGCAAACCAACGCTTAACGAAGAGCGGATCAGCCAGTATTTTACTTCGCTCGAATTACGAAACCTAAACAGCTCAGGAATTATATACGGTGTTATTGCTGGTTTAGATGCCTGGAAAGATGCGGGCCTGGTCACCGGAAATCATGACGAACCCGACTGGGATAGTGGTACCATTTTCGGAGCCGGTACTTCCGGGATAGATAAATTCAGATGGGCCATTAATAAGATAGATGCACTTGAAATTAAAAAATTGGGAAGTTCAGTTGTGATACAAACCATGGCCAGTGGCGTAAGTGCATTTATCAGTGGCAAACTCGGCTTAGGCAATCAGGTAAGCACCAATTCATCTGCCTGCGCAACCGGAACCGAAAGTATATTGCTGGCTTACGAAAGAATTAAAACATGTCAGGCGACAAGAATGCTGGCCGGCAGCACCAGCGACAGTGGCCCTTATATTTGGGGTGGTTTTGATGCCATGAAGGTTTGTACTTTTAAACATAACCATGATCCGGAAAAAGGTAGCCGCCCTATGAGTACAACAGCAAGTGGCTTTGTACCCGGAAGCGGTGCCGGTGCATTAGTATTGGAATCGCTCGAGAGTGCAATGGCAAGGAAAGCAAAAGTTTATGCAGAAGTATGCGGTGGTCATATCAATTCTGGTGGTCAGCGGGGTTTAGGCTCTATGACTGCACCAAATCCTACCGCCGTGCAGCGGTGTATCCGGGCAGCCTTAAAAAATGCAGGTATTAAAGCCGATGAAATCGATGTGATTAACGGCCACCTTACGGCCACCACTAAAGATGCACTTGAAATAGAAAACTGGAAAGCAGCATTGCAATTACCCGTTGATGATTTCCCATATATCAATTCTTTAAAAGGCATGGTTGGTCATTGTATTGCGGCATCAGGCAGTATAGAATGCGTAGCTTCGGTACTTGAACTTTCGGAGGGCTTTATATTCCCTAATATTAATTGCGAAGACTTAAATCCCGAGATTAGCGCTTTAATTGATGCGAAATGCATTCCACAAACCGTAATTTATAAACCATTTAATACCTTAGCTAAAGCCAGTTTTGGTTTTGGTGATATTAATGCCTGCGTTATCTTTAAAAAATACACCCATGAATAAAGAAGAGATTATTGATGCTTTGAAAAAAATTATCGAGCCCTACAGCGAAGAGACAACAGCCTTGGCCTATATTGACGAAAACACCGATTTTATAAATGATTTAAAAATAAATTCGGCCAATTTGGTTGATATTGTTTTAGATATCGAAGAGAAATTTAACATCGAAATAGACAACGATTCGATGGCTAAAATGCTTACGGTAAAAGCTACAACCGAAATTATAGCTCAAAAACTGGAATCACATGCTGGGTAACGATATTGTTGATCTTGACCTGGCTAAAATCCAAAGTAACTGGAGGCGTAAGAACTACCTGAATAAGATTTTCACCGCTGATGAACAGTTGATGGTTACATCAGCACCAAACCCAGATCTAATGGTATGGCTGTTATGGAGTATGAAAGAATCGGCTTATAAAATTTACAACCGTAAAACCGGAATCCGAAATTTTGCACCAAAAAGCTTAACCTGTACTCTTTCACCAAACTCTGATTATATAAAAGGCAAAGTAAGCATTGATAAAGATGTTTATTTCACCAAAAGTGATGTACATCCAGGCTATCTTCATACGATAGCTACCCCTATTTACCATCAATTAGCTAAAATCAGAATAAATATCTACCAATCTCCGGAAAATCTTTTTGATTATAAAAGCACTAAACCTGGGTGCGTAAGCCATCACGGTCGGTATTTGGCTTTGGTGTATTAATTTCAAACTACCCGTATTTTAACCACACTTTCTTTAAAATTACCCATTCCCGGGCGTTGGTCATCGAACCTCCAACCCCTGACTATTCTACACAAACGTTTGCCCTGTTTTCTTTACAGAATAATAGAATTGCCTACCTCAAAAAGCATTATCTTTGTCCAAATCATAAAAAATAAAATATGCTTAAAGGATTTTTTAACGTACCTACCCCGGTTAATGAGCCCATTAACAGCTATGCGCCTGGCACAAAAGAACGTTTGCTTTTAAAAGAGGCTATTGCCAATGCCCGTTCTAAACAATTGGATATTCCGATGTTTATTGGCGGACAAGAGGTACATACTAATAATAAAAAGAAAGTAGTCGCTCCACACGATCACCAACATGTACTGGCTACCTTTAGTTATGGCGATAAAAACCATGTAAAACAAGCCATAGACGCTGCTTTGGCCGCCAAGGCTGATTGGGAAGCTTTAGCTTGGGAACATAGAGCTGCTATTTTTATGAAAGCTGCCGATTTGTTTGCCACAAAATACCGCTACCAAATTAATGCAGCAACCATGCTTGGGCAAAGTAAAAATGCTTATCAGGCTGAAATTGATGCCGCTTGCGAACTGGTTGATTTCTTGCGTTTTAATGTAAGTTACATGCATGACATTTATGGCCAACAACCGCCTGTATCGCCAAATGGCATGTGGAACAGAACAGAACAACGTCCTTTAGAGGGTTTTATATTTGCTTTAACACCTTTCAACTTTACCGCAATTGCAGGTAATTTACCTGCTTGTGTAGCTATGATGGGTAATGTGGTTGTTTGGAAACCTGCAGACACCCAAGTTTACGCAGCTAATGTAATTATGCAGGTTTTCCGTGAAGCAGGCTTACCTGACGGTGTAATTAATCTTATTTTTGCCGATGGTCCGGAAGTTGGCGATGTGGTTTTTAATCATGCTGATTTTGCGGGTATCCACTTTACAGGCTCAACAAAAGTTTTTCAGGAAATTTGGAAAACAATCGGAACAAACATTCATAAATATAAATCATATCCACGCATAGTTGGCGAAACTGGTGGTAAAGATTTTATCCTGGTTCATCCAAGTGCAGATGTTGCTGCTTCGGTTACTGCAATTGTTAGGGGTGCGTTCGAATATCAGGGCCAAAAATGTTCTGCAGCTAGTCGTACTTATATCCCACAAAGCCTGTGGCCTGAGATTAAAAAATTAATGATCAGAGATTTAGCTTCATTTAAAATGGGCGGAACAGAAGATTTCAGCAACTTTATTAATGCAGTTATTGATGAGCGTTCTTTCGATAAATTGGCTAAATACATTGATCAGGCTAAAAAAGATAAAGGTGTAGAAGTTATTGCCGGTGGCAATTACGATAAAAGCAAAGGTTATTTTATCGAACCTACTGTCTTAGTTGTTGATGATCCGAAATACACCACCATGTGTGAGGAACTTTTTGGTCCAGTATTATCTGTATACGTATATGAAGATCAAGAATTTGACCAGATTTTAGAAATAATCGATACCACCTCACCTTATGCATTAACGGGCGCCATTTTATCACAAGATAGATATGCCATAGAAAAAGCCAGTTATGCTTTACGCAACTCAGCTGGTAATTTTTACATTAACGATAAATGTACAGGTGCCGTAGTTGGGCAACAACCATTTGGTGGCGCAAGAGGATCAGGCACGAACGATAAGGCTGGCGCAATGATCAATTTATTACGTTGGGTTTCTCCACGTACCATTAAAGAAACCTTTAACCCTCCAACAGATTACCGTTACCCATTCTTAGCAGAAGATTAATATTTACATACAAGGCCAAGCATGATTGTTTGGCCTTTTTTATGCACATATAGTCCTTGTTTGCAACGAGGATTATGGAGAAAAGCGATTGTATCGCTTAACTTATACGCCACATTAAAAATGTGGCTCTCGTGCATCCTCGTTATAAACGAGGACAATTGCATTAATTTTAAAAACATCAACATCCTTTTCTAACCATGAACCACAAATTTTTATTATCCCTGCTTGTCGCGCTGACAAGCTTTAACTTTTACGCTACTGCACAAAAGAAACCCAATGTAATTATCATCTATGCAGACGATCTGGGTTATGGCGACCTCAGCTGTTATGGTGCAACCAAAATAAAAACCCCAAATATCGACGCTCTCGCAAAGCAAGGAATACGTTTTACCAATGGCCATGCCACTGCATCTACCTGTACACCTTCGCGCTATTCTTTAATGACTGGGAGATACGCATGGCGCAAAGAAGGAACAGGCATTTTGCCTGGCGATGCCGCATTAATTATCCCAACAGATAATAGCTCCCTACCCTCAATTTTTCAGCAGGCCGGTTATAAAACAGGTCTTGTTGGCAAATGGCATTTGGGTTTAGGCAATACCGTAGAAAAAGACTGGAACAAAGAAGTAAAACCCGGTCCGAAAGAAGTTGGTTTTGATTATTCCTTTATTTTTCCGGCTACTGCCGATAGGGTGCCAACCGTTTTTATGGAAAATCAATTGGTGGTAGGTTTAGACCCTAAAGATCCAATTACGGTTGATTATAAAAACCCAATTGGTACAGACCCAACGGGGAAGGATCATCCCGAACTGTTAAAAATGCCTGCTGAAGCTAATCATGGGCACAACCAAACTATTGTAAACGGTATTGGTCGTATTGGGTACATGCAGGGTGGCAAACTTGCCCGCTGGACTGATGAGGAGGTACCGCTTACTTTTTTAACGAAAGCGAAAAATTTTATCGAAGATCATAAACAAGAGCCTTTTTTCCTGTACTATGCCTTAACCGAACCACATGTACCACGTTTACCTGCCACCATGTTTAAAGGTAAAAGTGAATTGGGCAATCGGGGTGATGTCATTTTACAACTCGATTGGGCAGTTGGTGAAATCACTAAACAACTAAAATATCTGGGTCTTGATAAAAATACAATGATCATTTTTAGCAGCGACAACGGTCCGGTAATTATGGATGGCTACGAAGATCAGGGTTTCGAAAAATTGAACGGCCACACACCTGCTGGTAGTTTACGCGGAGGAAAATACAGCATTTTAGAAGGTGGTACACGCGAGCCTTTTATTATTTCGTGGCCGGCAAAAATTAAACCCGGTGTTTCAGGTGCCTTAGTTTCTCAAATTGATTTCTTAGCCTCATTTGCAAGCTTCTTCAATATAGAAAGTAAAAACGCAATTGACAGTAAAAATGTATGGGATGCCTTTACCGGGAAAGACCAAAAAGGCCGCAGCTCCTTTATCGAACAGAGTGGTCAATTGGCAATTGTTAAAGACAATTGGAAATACATCAGGCCCTCAAAAGGAGAAGCTTTTTATAAGCTTACCCATACCGACAGTGGAAATCTGCCGGTGGTACAACTATACAACCTTGAGGATGATTTGGGCGAAAAAAACAATCTTGCCCTAAAATATCCGGAAAAAGTGAAAGAATTGGAAGCTTTATTAAGCTCTGAAGAAGCAAAAACCAAATAAAAACACATCAGCTGGCCAGTCTTTCTGGCCGGCTCTATTTATACAACACTGGTTAAAGATATGAAACCAATCTTCTTTTGTGCTGTTTATATAAAATAGCTTAAAGGAAGATTATGGAAAACACAAAAGATAATAACGAAAACCTGGGCAATAAAAATGCAGATAATGCAGCAGATAAAACGAACATGCCCGAACAGCAGGTACCCCGCCACCGCAGCAATAATAAAGAAAAGAAAAACACTGTAAAAACCGATGCCGGCAACCTGGGCAGAAATTTCGGAGGAGGCGATTTTGGCGCCGAAGAAGCAAGGGAAGATGCCGAAAAAGGCAATAAAGGTAGCGCAGGCAATATGCCACACAGCACAAAAAAATAAAAGCCCGGATAAATCCGGGCTTTCCCTAACAACTAAAAAATAACACCTGATCGGCGTTTTAACTTACCTTAAATGCAGGCGAAACATCATCAAGGCTTTTGGTTGTTACCCCTAAATCTTTGATCAATCCTGTTTTTAAGCTATATACCCAGGCATGTACCGATAAGTCTTGTCCATTAGCCCAGGCACTCTGAACTATTGACGTATTCATCACTTTGGCAGCCCCTTCAATCGCATTTAACTCCACTAAACGATCGAATTTCTGATCAGGATACTGGATGTCCGATAGTTCCTGATCGTGAAGACGGTATACATCACGGATGTTTCTCAACCAGTTATCGATTAAACCAACCTGTTTATCGCCCAATGCAGCCTTAACACCACCACAGCCGTAATGACCGCAAACAATAACGTGTTTTACCTTTAATACATTGATTGAGTAATCGAGTACCGACAGCAAATTCATATCGGTATGCACCACCACATTGGCAATGTTTCTGTGTACAAAAATATCTCCGGGTCTTGTATTGGTAATCTGGTTGGCAGGCACACGGCTGTCAGAACAACCGATCCATAAAACCGGCGGAGCCTGGCCTGCAGATAGTTTATCAAAAAAGGCAGGATCGCTATCAATTGTATCCTTAACCCAGTCTTTATTCCCTTGTAATAAACTTTCGTATGTTATGTCTTTCGTATCTATTGTTTTAGCGCACATAATTATAACTTATTAATATCTTCTTCTACTTTTATATTCAATTTTGGAACAGAATAATGTTTCTGTATGTTTTCTAAAGTTACCACAATGCCCTTGGTGTAAGCATTATGCTTGTAATTGTAAATGGTTTCCAATACATCCGGATCGATATACCTTGCATTCGAACCGTCAATAATCACATTGGTTTCTTTCGGAATATCCGTTAAAAGTACCTGTATCGCTGCTTTATTTAAAAAGGAAACCTCTTCGGCCAGTTTAATCCTGATGTTTTTTTTATCACCTTCTTTCGCTATTCGGTAAAAAAAGGGGTTACGCATGTTGGTACGCAACAGGTAGAAAACCGAAACCAGCATTCCAATGGCAACGCCTTTTAACAGATCGGTAAATAATACCGCCACAACGGTAACCACAAAGGGTACAAACTGGTCCCAGCCCTTATGGTACATGTGTTTAAACAGGCTGATCCGGGTTAGCTTATAACCGGTTACCAATAAAATGGCAGCTAAACACGATAGCGGGATCATGTTAATCAAACCCGGTATAAACAACAGCGACAACAACAGCCAAATACCATGAAAAATAGCCGACATCTTGGTTCTACCGCCTGCATTAACGTTGGCAGAGCTGCGTACAATTACCGATGTCATAGGTAAACCACCCACCATACCGCTGGTAATGTTTCCTATGCCTTGCGAAATCAGCTCCCTATTTGTAGGTGTTATACGTTTAATGGGATCGATTTTATCAATCGCTTCGATACTTAGCAAAGTTTCCAAACTGGCAACAATGGCAATGGTTAACGCTACGATATAGACGTTTTTATTGGCCAATTGTGAAAAATCGGGCAATGTAAATAAACGGGCAAACTCATCAAAGCCATTAACCACCGGAATTTTCACCATCTGATCAGCACGTAATGGATGATCGGTACCTGCAAAAAACAGCGTGCCCAAAACGCCCAAAGTTACAACCAATAACGGAGCCGGTACAATGGCCAGTTTCTGAAATTTAGGCCAGATGACCAGGATGGCTACTGATAAGACACTGATCACCACAGCTCCCAGACTGAAATGACTTATGGCAGCCGTAATTGCCGAAAAAGTATTTTCATGATCTTGTTGAAAGAAACCTTCGTCGCCCGTAAAGTCAGTATCAACACCTAATGCATGAGGCAACTGTTTTAGGATCAAAATCAGTCCGATGGCTGCAAGCATCCCTTCAATTACACTCGAAGGAAAATAATTACCAATGGTACCTGCTTTAACCAGACCTAAAATCAACTGAAATACCCCGGCAAGGACCACAGCAAGTAAAAAGGTAGGATAACTTCCCAAAGAGGTTATTGCTCCCAGAACAATAACCGTTAAACCTGCTGCAGGCCCACTCACACTTAATTGCGAGCCACTGCATGAGGCAACTACGATCCCCCCGATAATACCGGTGATTAAACCGGCAAATAATGGTGCACCAGAAGCTAATGCAATGCCCAAACATAGTGGCAAGGCCACTAAAAACACCACAATACTTGAAGGTAAATCTTTCTTTAGATTCTTTTTAAGAAAATATTTTTTCACGTCCGAACCTGAAAAGGCCGGGTTAAACTTTTGCATAACGATATAATTATCTGGTAAATTTTAACGAATAAATCGTAGGAGGATTTCAAGACATATCCAGAACAGCATTACATTATGTTTTAAAATTTTAAACACAACGTTTATGCTCAATTCAATTGAACAGGCCAGAATTACTCCAATAATAAAAAACTAGATTACGTTAGGCGGTGGTGTCGGAACAGTAGGATGATATGGGTCTACATATCTTTTAAAATGTTCTATAAAACTGCTCTTCAGAAAGAAATGGCTTGAAGAGAACTCGTAAGAAAAGATAGGATGATTAAGCTCAACAATTTTAAAATCGGTAAATTTTGCTGTGTCTTTAGCGGTATCCTTTCCGCCTTCATGCTCTAACTCAATCTGCATGATTACAGCATTCATGATTTCCTTGTCAATACCCGTACAAAATACCGGTGCAGCAGCTATCCCCATCTTCGCCATGAAGATGAACATAAATGAGGCAACGATCAAATACTTGTATTTCCTTAAAAACATCTAAAATTTCTAATGTTATTTTAATACTAACAATTACAAAAATAAACGGATAATTGGTTTTTCAATACCGTAAGCTGTAAAAAAAATGTAATATAAGTAAAATACAGGCATTTACGATGTAGAAATAAGATTCTTTTCAGGTTTTGAAAACAGCCGGTTCCGTTATTATCGGCCAGTCCAGTCCTGCCATCCGCTATATCTTTTTTGGCAAAATTAGTTTTAATTCAAAATCAAAAAAAGCCAAAAAGGATGCCGCTGCTGTCCCTTAGCTTTATAAACAAAAGCTTATTCTAAACAGCCCATTTTTATTACCGGCAGACGAAAAAATCGCTGTTCCCTGCATGGACCTAGGTTAAATAAATCCGATTGCAGGGAAGAGCTTCCGATCTTTCATCGGAACTCGTACCAAAAAGCGGGACTGAAATTGCCAAAAGCACGGAACCGTTCATTTCCAATTAACACTATAATATTTTTCTTTTTTGGAAATGCAAGATCAGTTTTCATAGGTACGATAGTCTGGCCAGCTGCTTTACTCAAAATCGCGTATTAGGCCTGGATAAAATAACACCGCTTATCTTGCATTACCGTTAGTAATTTTTAATTTTAAAATCTCATAGCATCAGCAATGGATAAAAAAATAGCATTACTTAAAGATAAAATCAACCAGGCCAACCTTGGTGGCGGACAGGATCGGATCGATAGTCAGCATAAAAAGGGAAAACTAACCGCCCGCGAGCGTATTCATTTTTTAATGGACGAAGGCAGTTTCGAAGAAATTGGCATGATGGTTACCCACCGCAGTACCGATTTTGGCATGGAGCGCGAAAAGTATCTTGGTGATGGTGTGGTAACCGGTTACGGAACCATTAACGGACGCCTGACCTATGTTTTCTCTCAGGATTTTACGGTATTTGGTGGCTCATTATCCGAAACACACGCCGAAAAAATCTGTAAACTCATGGATATGGCCATGAAAAACGGTGCACCACTAATTGGCTTAAACGATAGTGGGGGTGCCCGTATACAAGAAGGCGTTGTTTCTTTGGGTGGTTATGCCGATATCTTTTACAAAAATGTACAGGCATCAGGGGTTATTCCACAGCTATCGGCTATTATGGGACCTTGTGCCGGTGGAGCAGTGTATTCGCCTGCCATTACCGATTTTATCCTGATGGTAGAAAATACTTCCTATATGTTTGTTACCGGACCTAACGTAGTAAAAACAGTAACACATGAAGAAGTAACTTCGGAAGAACTGGGCGGAGCCAGTACACATGCAACAAAATCGGGCGTTACCCACTTCGCCTGCGCCAATGAAATAGAGGCTATTAACCACCTGAAAAAGTTACTGAGCTATATGCCTCAAAACTGTGAAGAGACTGCCGGCCATCTACCTTACGAAAGTACTGACGAAAACCGACCAGAACTAAACACTTTTATGCCTGAGAATGCTTCGCAACCTTACGATATCCGCGAAGTTATTGCAACCGCTGTCGATGCCGATAGCTTTCTGGAAGTGCATGCTGCTTATGCAGAAAATATTGTGGTTGGTTTTGCCCGTTTAGCAGGAAGAAGCATCGGCATAGTAGCCAATCAACCCGCCTACCTGGCCGGTGTTTTAGATAGTAATGCCTCTAACAAAGCAGCCCGTTTTGTCCGTTTTTGCGACTGTTTTAACATCCCATTACTGGTGTTTGAAGATGTACCGGGCTTTTTACCGGGCACTGATCAGGAATGGAACGGCATTATCACCAATGGGGCAAAATTATTATATGCATTTAGCGAAGCTACCGTGCCACGCATTACCGTAATTACCCGAAAAGCCTACGGAGGGGCTTACGATGTAATGAACAGCAAGCACATAGGTGCAGATATGAACTATGCCTGGCCAAGTGCCGAAATTGCAGTTATGGGTGCAAAAGGCGCTGCTGAAATTATCTTTAAACGCGAGATTACTTCAGCAGAAAACCCGGAAGAAAAATGGCTGGAGAAAGAAAAAATTTACTCTGATATCTTTGCTAACCCCTACCGTACAGCAGAACGCGGCTTTGTTGATGAAGTAATAGAACCTGCCCAAACCCGCATAAAGTTGATAAAAGCTTTCAAGATGTTAGAAAATAAGGTGGTAAACAACCCCAGAAAGAAACACGGAAATATACCTTTGTAAAGATGGAAAATGGATGAGGTAAGATGGTAGATGGAACAACTACACTGTCATTATACATCGTACTTTTTTAATTTCATCATCCATTTTACATTGTACATCTTACATTATATAACGTTACATGTTAAAACGAGCCGATATCCTCCTCATGGCTTTTTGCACGGGCCTTATTGTTGCAAACATTTATTACTGTCAGCCATTGGTGATCTTGATTGCAAAAGATTTTAACCTCACCGAAACCAATGCCGGTAAAATTACCTACCTTACGCAGATTGGCTATGCGCTTGGACTTTTCCTTTTGGTACCACTGGGTGATATGTTTGAGCGTAAAAAGCAGATCCTTGTCATTACAGGACTGGCTATTTTTGCACTTTTAATTGCTGCGCTTTCTCGGAGCTTTTTTATACTGGAAGCAGCTTCGGTCCTGATTGGTACCTGCTCTATCGTACCACAATTAATTTTGCCACTGGCCGCTAATTTAAGCAGCGATGAAAACCGTGGAGCAAACATCGGCATGATTATGAGTGGCTTGCTGGTAGGTATTTTAGCCTCGCGCGCGGTAAGCGGAAGCATAGGCTTTTGGCTGGGATGGAGAGCAGTTTATTATATTGCCGCTGCGATATGTGGCTTGCTGATCTTTTTAATGGCCAAACGTTTTCCTCAAAGTTTCCCTTCATTTAAGGGATCTTACAAAGCGCTCATGGGATCGATGTTCGGTTATATTAAAACACAACCCGCCCTAAGAGAAACTTCCCTTATCAACTTTTTGGCATTTGCCATTATCAGTGCATTTTGGACTACTATGGTGCTTTTTTTAGCCAATCCACCCTTTAACTTTCAAACCTTACAGATTGGTTTATTTGGTATTGCCGGTGCTGCCGGCGCCTTGGCCGCTCCATTGGTCGGAAAATTAAGCGATGGCAGCAATCCCCGTAAAAACCTGATGATTGGTTTTATCCTGCAGCTGGTGAGCATGGCCCTGTTTTATTTTACCGGCAACCATTTATACCTGTTTGTAATTGGCATTGTACTGATCGATATAGGGCAGCAGGCTATACATGTAACCAACCAGACCCGCATTTACATGCTGATCCCTGAAGCCAGGAACAGGCTCAACACCATTTTTATGTCGGTTAGTTTTATCGGTGCAAGTTGTGGCTCAGCATTAGGTTTGTGGCTTTGGGCTCAGGGCGGATGGGCCTTATTCTGTTATGGGATGACAGGTATAATTATCCTTAACATTTTAATTTATCAGTTTTACGGAAAGAAAAAATCAAACAACTAAACTATAAATCTTCATGAAATCTAAAAACGCAATCAAAACACTTTTAATCTTAATTATCTGTACGGCCATTTTTGGAAGTGCAAAAGCACAGGACAGTACAAAAGTAGAACAGCCAACAGAAGTAAAGTCACTCAATAAAATACGGCTTACCCTTCTTGGCGTTAGTTATGAAAGAGAACAAAAAGTAGGTAAAACAACTTCGGTCTATTTTGGCGCAGGAGCAGAAGGAGCATTTATTTATCAAACCGAAATTACAATTGACAACAATTATAATATTAGTACTCATACGAAAACAGATTTCAAAGTTTATCCTGCATTAAATGCCGGATTTAGACATTATTACAATTTTAACCGAAGAATTAAAAAAGGTAAAAAAACCTTAAATAACAACGCTGGTTACGTAGGCCTTGATGTGCTAGCAATCGTCCCTACGCAAAGCAATACTGTATATGGTTATCAGGTCAATATTATGCCTCAATGGGGATTTCAAACTGCCGTAGGCAGGAAAATTAACTTTGAACTGGCTTTAGGTCCCATTGCTGCAATCAACAAAACCGACACCTATTACGGGATTGGCGGAAGAATTGGCTTTAGTTTTTTATTATAATTATGGTTCAAATTGAGCAAATATTCCCCTCTCTAACCTGGCGGATCAGGCATGAGGCCATGTATCCGGAATTACCTTTTGATTCTGTAAAACTGCCTGATGATTTTGATGGCATCCATTTCGGACTATATCTCGATCATAAACTAACAGGCGTTGTTTCACTCTTTCATAATGACAGCATTTATCAGTTCAGAAAACTGGCCGTTCTCCCATCGGCACAAAGAGGAGGTTTGGGTTCACAGCTAATGGCGTATATACTCGATTTTTGTAAAATTCAAAAAGCGACAAAACTATGGTGCAATGCGCGTGTAAATGCTAAAGAATTTTATTTTAAATTTGGCTTCTACGAAACAGATAAAACCTTTTTTAAAGATGGTTACGATTTTGTGATCATGGAAAAAGAACTTTAAATTACCAACCGTCATGCTGAATTTAGTTCAGCATCTCATTAATCAGATCCTGAATCAAGTTCAGGATGACGAATAATTATAGAATAACATTATGGCTAAGAAAAAAGACGACGAAAAGAAAAAACATGTTGCTGTGGTTACTAAAAAATCGCTGCAATTTCTTGAAGAATACATCAATAACCCTGCTCCTACCGGTTATGAGTGGCAAGGTCAAAAACTTTGGTTAAACTATTTAAAACCATACATAGACGAACATTTTATCGATAATTATGGCACAGCTGTAGGTGTTATTAATCCTAAAGCCACTTTTAAAGTAGTGATAGAAGCCCATGCAGATGAAATTTCATGGTATGTAAATTACATCACAGCAGACGGTTTAATATATGTAATCCGCAACGGTGGTTCAGATCATCAGATTGCACCATCAAAACGGGTAAATATCCATACTGAAAAAGGATTGGTTAAAGCGGTATTTGGCTGGCCGGCAATCCATACCCGTCATGGCGAGAAAGAACAGGCCCCAGAATTAAAGAATATCTTTTTAGACTGTGGCTGCACATCAAAAGAAGAAGTAGAAAAATTAGGTATCCACGTGGGCTGTGTAATTACCTACGAAGATGAATTTATGGTTTTGAATGACCGCTATTATGTTGGCCGTGCCTTAGATAACCGTGTTGGTGGTTTTATGATTGCCGAGGTGGCCCGTTTGCTGAAAGAAAACAAGAAAAAACTTCCTTTCGGTTTATATATTGTAAACTCAGTACAGGAAGAAATCGGTTTACGTGGTGCTGAAATGATTGCCCAACGCATTAAACCAAATGTGGCCATTATTACTGATGTAACGCACGATACCACCACCCCAATGATCAACAAAAATGTTCAGGGCGAGTTATTTGCAGGTAAGGGTCCGGTAGTTTCTTATGCACCTGCCGTACAAACCAACCTGAATAAATTACTGATTAAAACAGCTGAAAAGAATAATATTCCATTCCAGCGCCAGGCTTCTTCGCGTTCTACCGGAACTGATACCGATGCATTTGCCTACTCGAATGGTGGCGTGCCATCGGCGTTGATTTCGCTGCCGTTACGTTATATGCATACCACGGTAGAAATGGTGCATAAAGAGGATGTTGATAATGTAATCAGCCTGATTTACGAAAGCTTACTGAATATTACTGATGGACAGGATTTCAGGGAATTTAAATAATGAAAATTAAATCGTCAAATGTTATCCCCGTTTTGGGTTTACTGCTGTAAGATTGAGCCGGTTAAAAAGAGACAATTGACAAAAGTTTAAATATTATCAATATCAGGAAGTCAGGTTTTGAAATTAAAACCTGACTTCTTTTTTGCGCTACATCTCCATCATTTTAACACATTCTATATTGCGTGCATCATTTGAATTAACATGCTCGCACCACCTTTATTTTATTAATACTCAAAATATCTTTACATTGTTTGTGTAATTTATCCAAATAGTTTATCCTTTATTTATGAGTAACAAAAAAAAAAGCATCGACCTGTCCATAATCCGCGATGCGCATTGGGATGTGGTATTCGACCATGTTGGTCTCGGTTTTTGGGAGTTGAGTATCGCAACCGGCATACTCCGTTCAACACAGTCATTTAAGAAAAGCTTAGGCTGCCCTCCAGACCAGGTTTTAAGTTATGAAACCTTTTTAAGCTTAATCGTACCAGAAGATCTTGACTATGTACAGGACGAGATTGAACTTACGGTTTCGAAGGAAAAAAACAGTTACCACACGGTGCATAGAATTTGTCGGCCTGATGGAAAAATTCGATGGATCAAAGCTGATGGAATACTATCCCAACACGATGGCGAAAGCTTAAAATTAATAGGAACAATTTTAGATGTAACCGATTTAAAGCAATAGGTTCAATATTGCTAAACTTCACTTAGCTCAATCCAAACCGGACCATGATCGCTTGTTTTTTCCCAACCCCTTACCTGTTTATCTACTCCTGCAGCCTTTAAGCGATCACTAACTTGAGGACTTAGTAAAAAATGATCAATTCTTAATCCCGCATCTCTGCCATATGCATTTCTGAAATAATCCCAAAAGGTATAAATTGTTTCTGTGGGGTATAATTTTCTGATTGCATCTGTCCAGCCTTGTTCCAATAAGTTTTGAAATGCCAAACGGGTTTCAGGGCGAAATAAAGCATCTTCAACCCAGCGTTCTGGTTTATATACATCCTGCTCTGTAGGTATAACGTTATAATCTCCGCATAAAATTACCGGTAAATTATGCTCCAATAGTTTTGCTGCATGTGCATTAAAGCGCTCAAACCAGCGCAACTTATATTCGAATTTTGGCCCAGGCGCAGGATTTCCGTTAGGGAGGTAGAGGCAACCGATTATAACATTATTAACCATTGCTTCGATATACCGGCTGTGCAAATCTTCAGGATCGCCATCCAAATTTCGTTTTAGCTCCTTTATTTCCAGGTTGCGGGCCAATATAGCAACGCCATTCCAGCTTTTTTGGCCATGCCAAATGGCATTATAACCTGCATCTTTAATGGCCTGCTCCGGAAATTTTTCCTGCGGTGCTTTTAGTTCCTGTAAACATACAACATCAGGTTTGGTTTCTTCGAGCCAGCGCAGCAGCACAGGTAAGCGCCCATTTATTCCATTCACATTATAAGTTGCTACTTTCATCTTTATAAATATGCTTTTGTTGTAATGAAGCCACGCCTGGGCTGGCTGGTGCCATCGTTAATTAGAAGTGTAATTTCTGGAAATTACGATGGTTTCATTTTATAAAAATGAGCAATTAAACTCAAAAAAGAAACTATTTAACATTAAATTAAAAAGCATAATAGGCCTTCTTTAACTATTAATATTTTTTTAAAACTAATATTAAACTAAAATGTTTAAATTTCCGAGATTCATTCATGTTTGAGCGCATGTTTGAGTTTAGATATGGGGACAAGCTTTATAGCTTGTCCCTTTTTTTATCTTCCTAAAACATTACCGGTTTGCTATTTCAGTAATCGAAGCTGCACTCAAATGTGGGCAGTATTATAAAGCCAGCCCATCCCTATAGTTTTTAAGCATCTTTTTTAAAAGTCCTCTGGCAACATGTATTTTGGTTTTGACCGTTCCTAAAGGAATGTCGAGTTCTTCGGCAATTTCATGATATTTATACCCTTCAAAATAACGGCAGAAACAAAAGCGGCAATCATCGGGCAGGCAGTTTAAAGCGCGTTGAATATCTTCCATCATAAATTTGGCCGATCCGCTATTGGCCGATGCGCTTGGCATAAGCTGAACAGAGGTGAGATCCTCTCCTTGTTGTATCATTTCATTTTTGCGCTTTACCTTGTAATAGTGATTAAGGAAGGTATTTTTTAAGATCGTAAAAAGCCATGCCCTTACGTTACTGCCCATTTCGAATTTTGCCGAAAACCTAAACGCTTTCATAAAGGTATCCTGCACCAAATCTGCAGCATCATCTTCATCACGGGTATAAGCTAGGGCACGATCTAATAGTGGTTGTCTGTACTGGTAAATGTCGCAATTGAAATTTAATATTTCCATATTCAGTTAGGATTGATGTACCCATTCAACAAAATAGTATCATCCAATGTTATCTGTAGAAATACCCGATTTTTTACGGTTTCTTTTAAAAGCCTAAAAAATGCCCAAAAACCAGGCAAAAAACCTAGGAAACATAGCCATTCCGCATGGCAAATCTGACCAGCGAAGCAGAGTTTTTGGTGCCCGTTTTATTGATCAAAGCTTCCCTCTGACTCTCAACAGTGCGCCTGCTGAGGTATAATTTATCTGCTATTTCCTGGTTGGTAAAACCATCGGCAATGAGTTTTAGTACATTGATTTCGCGCTCCGAAAAGTTGATTTCTGTACTTGTTTTTTGCGACAACATATTAAGCTCGGTGTTAAAACGTTTTAATATCGCAATACACAAATTGGAAGAAATATAACGTTTCCCCTTCATTACATGCTGTAGGCAAAACAACAGTTCATCTTCTTCAATATCTTTTGAGAGATAAGCAAAAGCTCCTGAAATAAAGGCATTTGAAGCATATTTTTCGTCGTCTAAAATAGAGAGTATTACCACTTTTGTATCGTATCCACCTGCCTTAATTTTATTGATCAAACCGATCCCATCAAGGTTGGGCATTACAATATCCGATAAAACAATATCGGCCTTTATTCCTTTTTCAAGAAGTTCTAAAACACCTAAACCATCCGATACTTCTGCTACCACTTTAATCTCTTGGTGTTTTTCTATCAGTACTTTTAGAGAGGTCCGGATGATGTTGTGATCCTCCGCAAGAATAATGTTAATCATAATCCAAATATAACTTACGGTACTTTAAAATTAAAAACGGCTACTTTGGCAACTCGATATAGAAGGTAGTTCCGACACCGGTTTTGCTCGTAAACCAGATTTTTCCCCGGTGTAAATCTACAATTGCCTTGATAATGCCCATTCCGAAACCACCAGATTCTTCTCCCTTCAAACCGGGTCTCAATGTTTCTGGCAAATGGTCAAAAAGCCCCGGCTGCAATTCTTCCGGAATCCCGATGCCGTTATCAGTTACCGTAATCAGCACGGTGTTTTCCAATTCTTCTGCATGCAGGCCAATAAAACCATTGTCGTCAGTAAACTTCAGCGCATTCGAAATTAAGTTATTAATCACCTGAAGAAATTTCATGGTATCTAAATGCAGGTAGATCTGTTCTGTACAGCTGGTAAACCTGATGTTTTTGGTTTTGCCCAGTTTAGAGCGTTTGTAAAAACGCACCACATCGCGAAGTTCCCAAACAAGATCGACCCGCTCTTTATCGATTTCTATGTTGGATGATTTTAAAAACTCGCGGTTTATCATGCTTCTCACCAAAAGCAAATTACGTTCGCACATGTCTTTTATAAAAGCGAGCGAATCCATCATCTGCTTGTTACCTGTTTGTGCAATACTATCTTCCATTGATGAAGCCGCAAGTTTCATCATGCCCAAAGGTTCTTTTAAATCGTGGGCCAGTACTTCTAAGGTGATGTTTTTACGGGAATTGATCTGTTCAATATGGATTTTGTTATGCCGTGCCACAGTAGTATCTTCTACTGTACCGATTAAATACTTACCGGCTTTAGACTGAATTGCAAAAACAATAATGCGTAAATATTTCTCTCTACCCGCAAACAACAGGCGCAATTCATACTTTTTTTCTTTGGCTCCTGCCAGGCATTCTTCGTAGCAGGATATCGCGTGCCCTAAATCTTCGGGGTGTAACTGTTTTAAAAGAATTTCGGGATGATCAAAAATTTGATCAGTTTCCAGTTCCCAAATATTGACAAAAGACTTATTGAGGTATAAAAATTTTTGCTGTTGGGCGTCAAAAATAAAATATCCATCAACAGACAAATTGCCTAATGCGCAAAAAAGCTCTTTATTTAACTCGACCATGATTTTATATTTGATAATCTTAGCTATGGAGGGCTACCTATCCCTGGTAAACAGCCAAATCTCAAACACAAATTATCCTAAAAAAGTTTTTTCTTTAAATGTTTAAACAGAATTACATCAAAATCTGACTTTCTCAGGTCCCATAGCCTAATAACAAGACAGATATTAACATTTTCCACACGATGTTTAAAATTTTTCTGCAGGAAAAAACCAACTATTACCTAAATTGTTAAGCATAAAGGAAAGACAAAAAGTCCTGTGAGCGGGAAATCCGCGGAGGGCAGGCACACCATAAAAAAGACGAAAATCTTTTACCGATAGCCATCATTAAAGATGGCTATTTTGTTATATATCAAGTGCATTAAAAATACCTTTTATCTGCACAAGCCAGTTCTTTACTTTTTTTAAATTCAATGCAGGAAATTATTGGGTTAAACTCCTATATTCATGATAAAAAAGATATGGCACAGAACAAAACTACTGAAAACGACTTGAGTGTTACAGACTTTTTAAATACCATTCCCGACGAAAATAAAAAAGCTGATTGTTTTAACCTCTCAGATATAATTACTAAAACCACGGGTTTTAAAGCGAAAATGTGGGGAACAGCCATTGTTGGCTTTGGCAGTTACCACTATAAATACGAAAGTGGCAGAGAAGGCGATGCACCCTTATTTGGCTTTTCGCCGCGAAAAGATGCTATAGCCTTATACTTCTCATCTAGGTTTAATAACCGTGAGGAACTGCTGGCTAAATTCGGGAAACACAAAACCGCTAAAGCCTGCGTATACGTAAAAAAAATGAGCGATATCGATGTAGAGGTATTAAAACAGATGGTTACAAATTCGGTAGCCTGGATAAGCAGTTTATACCCGTAAAAGATGGATGTTTGAAAATGGGAGATGGAATGGATATACCTTCCTGTCTAGGTGGTCAAATTCGCTATCAAAATCACAAAAAGCCTGCTAAACATGTAAATAAGAAGTTACGCTCCAATACATTAAATTTTCCAATATTTGATCATTCCTTATTTCAAAAAAACCGGAAATGATTAAAAAATTACACCTCTATTTATTAATAGCTGGCACATGTATATCGTTGAGCGCTACAGCCCAGGATGCCATAAGCTATCAAACTCCTCCAAAAGAAATCGCCGACCTGTTACTTGCAAAGCCAATACCTGGTGTAAGTATTGATGGTAAGGCCGAGTGGATCTTATTCAGCGAACGCAACTCTTATCCTTCAGTAGAAGAGCTGGCAATGCCCGAATACCGGATTGCCGGTTTAAGATTAAACCCTAATAACTATTCGCCCAGCAGGCAAACCTTTATCAATAATTTCAGTCTTAAAAATATAAAATCCAACCAGGTTTTTCAGGTTGCAGGTCTGCCCTCGCCGCTTTATGCAGGTAACATTAGCTGGAACCCTTCAGAAAACAAAATTGCTTTTACCAATACCACACAAAAAGGCGTAGATCTTTATATTATCGATCTGGCTACCAAAAAAGCAACAAAGGTGAACAAAACCTTCTTAAACCTGGTTTTAGGCAATGGACTTACCTGGTTAAACGATAATACCATTATTTACCGTACCATAACCAAACCCGCCAGTGCTGCACCTACTAAACCTCTGATGCCAAAAGGACCAACCATCCAACAAAATTTAGGAAAAGCAGCACCGAGTGTTACTTACCAGGATTTAATTAAATCGCCATTTGACGAGCAGCTGTTCGAATTTTTTGCCATCTCGCAGCTGGTTAAAAATACGGCTGGGGTAGAAACCCCTTTCGGTAAACCAGCCATCTATCGTTCAACCAGTTTATCGCCAGATAAAAGCTATATGATGGTAGAAACACTACATAAGCCTTTTTCTTACCTTGTTTCTGCTTATGGCTTTCCATCAACCGTAAGCATTACCGATTTAACCGGTAAAACTGTTAAAGTGATTGCCGAACTGCCATCATCAGAAGGTACCCCATCAGGTTATGATAATTTACAAAATGTAGCCCGTGGTTTCGATTGGCGTGATGACGAACCTGCTACATTGATTTGGAGCAAACCTTTGGATAGCGGATTGATCAAAAAAAATGTTCCATACCACGATGCGGTTTATGCACTAAGTGCCCCCTTTACCGGAACCGAAAAAGAACTGTTCAAAACACAAACCCGTTATCGCGGCATACAATGGGGTGATGCCAATCTGGCCCTTATTACTGAAGGCTTGCGCAGCAAACAAACCAGTAAAGTAAGCCGTTACAACCCTTCAACCGGAGCAGTTGAAGAATTATACAGCCGGAACCAAACCGATGCTTACGGTAATCCAGGCTCGCCGGTAACCGTTAAAAATAAATATGGCCGTCAGGTGATTAAAATGGTTGATAATGGCACCAAACTTTTGATGAACAATACTGTTGGTTCATCAGAAAAAGGAGACTTGCCCTTCTTGGCTAAATTCGATTTAAACACTAAAAAGAACGAAATTATCTGGCGCAGTGCCGAAGGTACTTTCGAATATGTAAGTGACGTGATCAATCCTGATAAACTGATCTTACTTACCCGTAAAGAAAGTCAGAAACTGGTTCCGAATTACTTTATCAAAAACCTGATGCTGCGAATTGCTGATCAGCCGATTACCAATTTCACCAACCCCTATCCATCACTTGAAGGTATTACCAAAGAGAAAATTTCTTATAAACGCAGTGATGGGGTTGATTTAACCGGCGATTTATATTTACCAAAAGGGTACAACAAAGATAAAGACGGACCATTGCCTACATTAATTTGGGCTTACCCACGCGAATTTAATTCTGCTGCCGATGCCGCCCAGATCCGTGGTTCGAAAGACAAGTTCACCACCATCAGCTGGGCCTCCCCTATTTTTTGGGTAACCCGGGGTTATGCTGTATTGGATAACGCAGAAATGCCAATTGTTGCCAAAGATGGCAAGAAACCCAACGATACTTTTGTAGACCAGTTACAATTAAACGCCGAAGCTGCCATTAATAAACTGGCCGAGTTAGGCGTTGGCGATAAAAAACGTATGGCTGTTGGCGGTCACAGTTATGGTGCATTTATGACGGCAAACCTATTGGCACATACCAATCTTTTTGCTGCAGGTATTGCACGCAGTGGTGCTTATAACCGTACATTGACCCCATTTGGTTTCCAGAACGAAGAACGCACTTACTGGCAGGCTCCTCAACTCTATTATGAAATGAGTCCGTTTAGTTATGCAGATAAGATCAAAACACCGATCTTATTGATCCACGGTGATTCTGATGATAACCCAGGTACTTTCCCCATTAACAGTGAACGTTTGTTCAATGCGATAAAAGGCGCTGGCGGTACTACCCGTTTTGTATTTTTACCGTACGAGGCACACAGTTATCGTGGCAAAGAAAACCTGTTACACATGCTTTGGGAGCAAGACCAGTGGTTGGAAAAATACGTAAAGAACAAAAAATAAATTTCTCTCTACCTTTATCGATTAAAGTGCTTCAAATTGAAGCACTTTTTTTGTTTAATAGTGTTTATTTGCATGGTATCAGATATTTTTATCTGACTCAAGTCGACTATAGTTACGATTAAGAATTTAAGGCAGTTAAGAAAAAAAGCCATAAACCTTAATATTCTTAATTCCTTAATGAGTATAAAAGCTTAATTAAAATACTTCACAATAAATCTTACATTTATATCATAAAATTGAACATTCCCTTTATTTATTTGTTAAGCCAACATGGATTACATAGACTATTATAAAATCCTCGATTTAAAAAAAGATGCAAGTACGGAGGATATTAAAAAAGCTTATCGAAAACTAGCCCGGAAACACCATCCCGATCTTAACCCCAACAATGAGGAGGCCAATAAAAAGTTTCAAGAGATCAACGAGGCGAACGAAGTATTGAGCGATCCGGAGAAAAGGAAGAAATATGACAAGTATGGTAAGGATTGGCAGCATGCCGACCAATTGGATGCCCAGGAGCAACAGCGCAGGCAGTACCAATCAAATAGTGGAAGTTATGGAGGGGGCAACAGCTATTCAGGAGGTTTTGGCAGTGATGATTTTTCTGATTTCTTTTCTTCCATGTTTGGCGGCGGTGGTGGTAGAAGCAGCCGGAATTCGCCTTTCAAAGGTCAGGACTATAATGCCGATTTGCAGCTAAACCTGCTTGATGCCTATACCACCCACAAACAAACCCTGACAGTTAATGGCAAACAGGTCCGTATTACCATCCCGGCAGGAGTAGAAAACGGGCAAAAGATCAAACTTCCGGGTTATGGTGCGCCGGGTGTTAATAATGGCCCTCCGGGCGATCTGTTTATTAAATTCAACATCAGCGATGATCCTAAATTCAAAAGGAAAGGAAACGATATTTATATCCAGGAAGAAGTAGATCTCTATACTGCAGTTTTGGGGGGTGAAAAAATTGTGGAAACGCTGAATGGTAAGGTAAAACTTAAAATACCTGAAAGCACGCAGCCCGATACTACCCTCCGTTTAAAAGGCAAGGGATTTCCGGTTTACAAAAAAGACAATCAGTTTGGCGATCTGTATATTAAATGGCAGGTTAAGATACCAACCAACCTAAACGCTGAACAAAAAGAACTATTCGAAAAACTTTCCAAATTCTGACCATTATGGAAACCTATCTAATACCCGTAGAAGATATCTGTGCCTATCATCATGTGGAAATCAATTTTATCCAATCCCTTGAAGATTTTGGGCTCATCCACACCACCATTAAAAAACAATCCTTGTTTTTGCCTGTTGATGAATTATCCAAACTGGAGCAGTATCTGCGTTTGGCAAACGACTTGCAGATTAATCTGGAAGGGATCCATGCCGTTTCGCATCTGCTAGATCAACTGCAGAATTTGCAACAGGAAATAACCGCACTTCAAAACGAACTAAATTATTATAAGCAACTTAATCAGCCATACTAAACAACCGTTTGTGCAGTATTTTGGATTAAAAGTGCCAATAAAAACACTACCTTTTTAAGATATCTTTCTTAAATTGGCAGTCTAATTTTAAAAAATGAGCGATCTTTCTTCAAAATTCATCGAAAAAATAAAATCATCATATGCCCCAACAGGCTCGTACATTTATTTAGGCGCCGGAATTTTAGACGGACAGGTTTACAGCGAAGCTGAAGTTAATTTATCGTTAAAAATGATGAATAGACATGGTCTGGTTGCCGGAGCAACGGGAACGGGTAAAACGCGCACATTACAATTGCTCGCTGAACAGCTATCAGACGCCGGGGTTCCTGTTTTTATGTTAGATGTTAAAGGCGATTTATCAGGCTTGAACCAGCCTGGAGCAGTGAATCCCAAAATCGAAGAAAGGGCACAGCAACTTAACAAAGCTTTTTCTCCTACGGGTTTCCCTGTTGAGATTTATTCACTTTCCGGCAAAATGGGTGCACAGATGCGTGCTACCGTACTGGAATTCGGCCCTACGTTATTATCAAAGATTTTAGATTTAAATGATACACAATCAGGTGTTTTGGCTGTTATCTTTAAATATGCCGATGATAATAAACTACCTATAATCGATTTAAACGATCTAAAAAAACTGATATCCTACCTTTCAGAAGATCCGGGTGCTGCCGAAATTAAAAGCAGTTACGGCAGTATTTCAGCAGCTACATCAGGTACCATGCTTAGAAAAATCGTTGCTCTGGAGCAACAGGGATTAAGCGGCATGTTTGGAGAAAAATCTTTTGATATTGAAGATCTTTTCGAACGGGTTGATGGCAAAGGAACCATCAGCTTATTAAACATTGCCGATGTTCAAAATCAGCCTGTACTCTATTCAACTTTTTTACTCAGCCTATTGGCCGAGTTATTTAATACCATGCCAGAGGTTGGCGATTTAGATAAGCCAAAACTTGTATTCTTTTTTGATGAAGCACATTTGTTGTTCAAAAATTCGTCAAAAGCATTTTTGGAACAGATAGAAACCATCATCAGGTTAATCCGGTCAAAAGGGATCGGTGTTTTCTTTTGTACGCAGGCGCCAAGCGATGTTCCTGAAAGTGTTTTAGGGCAATTGGGTAACCGTGTTCAACATGCATTACGCGCTTTTACCCCCAATGATGTAGATGCTTTAAAAAAGACGGTTAATACTTATCCTAAATCAGACTTTTACGAAATTGATAAAATATTAACTTCTTTAGGAACCGGACAGGCTTTGGTTACCGTACTCAATGAGAAAGGTATCCCGACAGAAGTTTCGGCAACAATGCTGACCCCACCCAGAGCCGTTATGGGGCCTTTAACCACTGCGGATTTTGATCAATTGGTTCATGCCAGCCCGATGTACTCGAAGTACAAGGAAACGGTTGATCCGGAAAGCGCTTATGAGATACTAACCAAGCGCATTAATGACCAAACTGCTGCTGCAGAACAACAAAAACAAGAAATTGAAGCCCAAAAACAGGCAGAAGAAGAAAATAAGCCAAAACCCGGAGAAAAGAGCCTCGTTGAGAAAGTAATGGGTGCAACCATAACACGCCAGATAGGCAAAGAAATTGTACGTGGTATTTTTGGTATGCTTACGGGGAAAAAACCACGGTCGAAAACCGGAGGAGGGCTTTTTGGATTTTAAAAATCAGCTTATGAAATTTCTATTTTTACTGCTCACATTTATTTCGCTAAAATCATACAGTCAGTATGCCCTTAGCCCATTTGCCGATGTACAGGGTACATTGCTCAGAGAAATCAAATATGAAGATGTAAAAGGCTCCCCCTATCTGTCAGATAACTGGACACTTGGAAAAGTAACAACAAAATCAGGCAAGCATTATGCAGATGTACCGTTAAAGTATAATGTAATGGACGATAAGCTGATCTTTAAGCATGACAATGGCAACCCGATGTATTTTGTGGAACCTGTAACTGCATTTGAACTTAACAATATTATTTCAGGCACCTCGGCTAAGTTTGTGAACGGATTACCCGGAACTGATCATTATAATGCCTCGTCATACTATGAAGTTATATTTTCAGGCCAGGTTTCATTGTTTAAAAAGATCGGTAAAGTTATTACAGAAAGCAAAGAGTATGGTTCTGCCATAACAAATAAATCTTTTAATACAACAAGTAATTATTTTGTGCTTTCTGATGATAAATTTTCAAAAATTACACCTAACAAAAAAACCATCTCAATTTTATTTCCTTCAAAAGAACAACAATTGAATGATTACCTGAAAAAAGAAAAAATTGACCTAAAAAATGATGATGATTTAAAGAAACTATTTGAATACTTAAATAAAATTTAAACGGCTACTGTGATTTTCGCAAAATGAAACCAAGATAGCAAATTCATTGTTACATCACTGAGGTCTACTCACCAAAAAAATAATAAACAATAGATGAAACCCACCTTATTAATATTGGCCGCAGGTATGGCGAGCCGTTACGGAAGTATGAAACAGATTGATGGTTTTGGTCCCAATGGAGAAACCATTATCGATTATTCTATATATGATGCAATAAATGCCGGTTTCGGTAAAGTTGTATTTATCATTAAAGAAGAGTTTGTAGATAATTTTAAAGCTATTTTCGAACCTAAACTTGCCGGAAGGATAGAAACAGATTACGTATTCCAAAATTTCGATTTAAAACAATTCGGAATAGAGGAAGAAATTTATAGAGAAAAACCCTGGGGTACTGCACATGCAATCCTATCGGGCAGAAAGGTAATTAAAGAACCATTCTGCGTAATCAACGCTGATGATTATTATGGTTTTGATGCCTTCAAAAAAATGGTTGATTTCTTAACTACAGAAGTAACTGATAGCAATTACGCTATCATTGGCTACCAGATTGGTAAAACTTTATCAGAATTTGGTGCCGTTTCGCGTGGTGTTTGCAAGGTAGATGCGGCTGGTAACCTCGAAGAAATTGTAGAGCGTACCAAGGTTTATCCTAAAGATGGCAACATTTTTTATGAAGAAGACGGGGAAGAATTTCCTTTAAGCTATGAAACTCCGGTTTCGATGAATTTCTGGGGCTTTACACCTGCTGTTTTCAAAATTACCGAAGAGTTATTCAGGGAATTTGCAGAAGCAAATAAAGATAAGCCCAAAGCTGAGTTCTTCATTCCATTAATTGGTGAAAACCTAGTAAAAAGCAATATTGCAACCTTTAAAGTAGTACCTACCGCTAACAAATGGTTTGGTGTAACCTATAAAGAAGACAAACCTTATGTTCAGGACAGTATTGACCAATTGGTTAAAAACGGAACATACCCTGAAAAACTATGGAATTAAATTTAGATTCCGAAGTTTTAGCAGCGTACGGATATACTAAAGAAAATACAAAAATTACGCAGATAGGTACGGGTTTAATTAACCGTACTTATTTGCTCTCCCCTTTAACTGAAGAAAAGAAATACATCCTTCAAAACATCAATACTTCGGTTTTTAAATCGCCACAGGCCATCGCCAACAACCTTAGGGCAATTGCCGATTACCTTAGCCTGACTTCTCCCGAATATCTTTTTATAAAGCCTGTTTATACAAAAAAAGGTGAAGAAATAGCACATATTAAGCAGGAATACTGGCGGGTGCTACCCTTTGTGTCCAATACCATTTCTTTAAACGTTCTGGCCGACCCTAAACAGGCGTACGAGGCTGCCAAACAATTTGGAAAACTTAGCCGGTTGCTGGATAAATTTGATGCGAAAACACTCGAACCTACTATACCTGGTTTTCATGACCTAAAGTTGAGGTATGAACAGTTTACATTGGCATTAAACCAGGCAAACGAGAAGCTTAAAGAAACTGCAAACGCACAGGTAGAAAATGCTTTATCACACAAATACATCCTCGATTATTACCTTTCCTATTTAAATCGTGCTGATTTCCCCGACCGGGTAATGCACCATGATACCAAAATAAGTAATGTTTTACTAGACGAAAAAACGAATGAGGGAATTTGTGTAATTGACCTGGATACCATCATGCCCGGAAAATTTATTTCTGACCTGGGCGATATGATGCGTACTTATCTCTGTGCCTTCTCAGAGAATGAAACTGATCTGGATAAAGTAAACATACGGCTTCCCTATTTTGAAGCGATGATAAAAGGCTATTTAGCCGAAATGAAAAGTATTTTAACCCCAACGGAGAAAGAACTTGTCTTATTCTCAGGTAAATACATCATTTACATGCAGGCTTTACGCTTTCTAACTGATTTTTTAAGTGGCAATCAGTACTATCCTACCGATTATCCTGCACAAAACCTCGACCGGTGTAAAAACCAGTTTAAATTACTGCATGAATTATCAGTAAATGAAAAAGAATTACAGGATATTATTGAAGAGAATTTGATTTAATTCTCGTTCGTCGCCCTGAATTTAATTCAGGATCTTAATTGCTGCAAAGATGCTGAAATAAATTCAGCATGACGATCGCATTAAACCTGACCAAAAGCACAGTTCCACCTCGATAAAGCCGACAGCATCGATTCCGATCCTTCATCGGAAGTAGCGAATGGCAGGCTGCTGTTTCCCAAAAGTACGGAACCATTCGTTTTCAAAAAGCAAAAAATTCTATTTATAACCATGTTGGTTTTAATAAAAAAGTCGTCATCCCGACTGGAACGTACCGAATATTCGGGAGAGCGATCTATCCCGATAGATTTCTCGACTGCATTGCACTCCGCTCGAAATGACGGCCTCCATTAAAATCTACGAGGTTTAGCCCACAAAAAAAGCGTTCCTGACTAATCAGAAACGCTTTCTATTTTTATTCTCCCAAGACTTTCGACTCAGGACTGAAGACTTATTTCTCTTCTTTTACTTCTTCAAAATCAACGTCAGTAACATTATCGCCACCTTGAGCTTGTCCGTCAGCCTGTGGTTGTTCACCCCCCTGAGGCTGCTCACCTGCTTTGTACATTTCTTCTGACGCTACGTTCCAAGCAGCTTGCAATTCAGCCGAAGCTGCATCGATATCTGCAAAGTTACGTGAACTGTGCGCTGCTTTTAATTTCTCTAAACCAGCTTCGATCGGTGCTTTCTTATCAGCAGATAATTTATCACCAAATTCTTTCAACTGTTTTTCGGTTGAGAAAATCAATGCATCAGCACCATTGATTTTATCGGCTTCTTCTTTAGCTTTTGCGTCGTCTGCAGCATTAGCTTCGGCTTCTTCCTTCATTTTTTTGATCTCGGCATCAGTTAAACCTGAAGATGCTTCAATACGGATTTTTTGCTCTTTACCAGTAGCTTTATCTTTAGCACTTACATGTAAGATACCATTGGCATCAATATCGAATGATACTTCTACCTGAGGCACACCACGAGGTGCTGGTGGAATACCATCTAAAATGAAACGTCCGATTGTACGGTTTTGAGCAGCCATAGGACGCTCACCCTGTAAAATGTGGATCTCTACTGAAGGCTGGTTATCAGCTGCAGTTGAGAAAGTTTCAGATTTTTTAGTCGGGATAGTTGTGTTAGACTCGATTAATTTAGTCATTACACCACCCATAGTTTCAATACCTAATGATAAAGGAGTAACGTCTAATAACAATACATCTTTCACATCGCCGGTTAACACACCACCTTGAATGGCAGCACCAATAGCTACTACCTCATCAGGGTTAACACCTTTGCTTGGTTCTTTACCGAAGAAAGCTTTAACAGCCTCTTGAATGGCAGGGATACGTGTAGAACCACCTACTAAGATAATTTCGTCAATATCACCTGTGCTTAAACCAGCATTTTTCAATGCAGATTTACAAGGCTCAATAGTACGTTTAATTAAGCTATCAGCCAATTGCTCAAATTTAGCACGGGATAATGTACGTACCAAGTGTTTAGGGCCACTAGCATCAGCAGTAATGTATGGTAAGTTAATTTCAGTTGAAGTTGTGCTCGATAACTCGATTTTAGCTTTCTCAGCAGCTTCTTTTAAACGCTGTAACGCCATTGGATCTTTAGAAAGGTCCATATTGTTTTCTGCTTTAAACTCCTGGGTTAACCAGTCGATAATCACGTGGTCAAAGTCATCACCACCTAAGTGTGTATCACCATCGGTAGATTTTACTTCGAAAACACCATCGCCCAATTCCAATACAGAAACGTCGTGTGTACCACCACCACAGTCGAACACCACAATTTTCATGTCTTTGTGTGCTTTATCTAAACCATAAGCTAAAGCAGCTGCAGTTGGCTCGTTAATGATACGTTTTACAGATAAACCTGCAATTTCACCAGCTTCTTTAGTAGCCTGACGTTGTGCATCATTAAAATAAGCAGGCACAGTAATTACTGCTTCTGTAACTTCCTGGCCTAAGAAATCTTCGGCAGTTTTTTTCATTTTCTGCAAAATCATTGCAGAAATCTCCTGTGGAGTGTATTTTCTATCGTCGATTTCAACACGTGGTGTATTGTTATCGCCTTTTACTACTTTATAAGGTACGCGGCTAGCTTCTTTCGCACTTTCGTCGTAGCTATTACCCATAAAGCGTTTAATCGAATATATCGTTTTGGTTGGGTTGGTTATAGCCTGACGTTTAGCAGGCTCGCCAACTTTACGCTCACCGTTTTCTGCAAAAGCAACAATAGACGGTGTAGTACGTTTACCCTCACTGTTTGCGATAACTACAGGCTCATTGCCCTCCATTACGCTCACGCAAGAGTTTGTTGTTCCTAAGTCTATTCCAATAATTTTTCCCATTGTATTTTTAATTTCTCTTTTTAAAGTATTATAATTTCTACTGCTATTAAACAATGCTTGTGCCAATTGGTTTTTGGCAGATAATATAGGCGAAAGACTGATAAAATGTAAAAAATAACCAGATTTGATACTGACAGCATGACAGAAAAAGGAGAAATACCAAAGCTAAAAGCAAAAAAGACCAATGCAGAAAAGGCATAGGACTAGAGATCAGCGTTAAAGCTAAATTCTTAAAGCCATTAGAAAATGAAAGCCAGTAATTCTTCGGGAGCATCAGCCCCGCTAACCGCTTTACTTCGTTTCACTCGTGTTCGCTATTATCGGGTTTATGGAACAACAGTTAGTGCAAAAAAACAATGGTTAAAACATAATCAGTGTGATCACGCAATAATAATCCTCAATTTTTTATACCTTTAAAGGTACAATCAATCTACAAAATCATTTAAATCTGTGTAATCCAATTTATAATGCAGACAGCAGCACAAATCGTAATCGGGTTAGTAGCCTTTATCCACATTTATATCCTTTGGTTAGAAATGTTTGCCTGGACAACCAAAGCACCCAAGGTATTTAAAACCATCCCAAAAGATTTATTTGGTCCAACTAAAACTTTGGCCGCCAACCAGGGCTTATACAATGGCTTTTTAGCAGCAGGTCTAATCTGGTCTTTATGCATTAGCGATCATCATTGGCGCTTGTATGTAGCCATATTCTTTTTAACCTGCGTAATTATTGCCGGTATTTATGGCGCCGCAACAGCAAGTAAGAAAATTTTATATGTGCAATCGATACCAGCCCTGGTAGCCTTGATTTTATTGCACTTGTAAATCCTTTCTACATTTTTTAGAGAGAAATACAGATCCCAATTAAACTAAACCTTACGTTTCTCACTAAAATATTTCTGAAAAAATTCTTGATCAATAAATGCATCGTCATCTCGACTGGAGTGCAACGAAATGGAGAGATCTTTGAAGTAAGTTATTGAAATGAACTATAAAAGATTTCTCCGCTACGGTCGAAATGACGATCTTTCTCAGCTATCTGAACAAAGAATCAAACTTACAATTCCAACAACCGCTCCAAATGGTGATAATCAATGCCAAAATATTCTTTACTCGCTTTAATCTTCTCCAAAATTACTTTCTGCTCTTCACTCATCGGACTTCCGACTAAAGACTTCGGACTTTTTTTAACCCCCACTACAAGCACATTTTTAGGTGTATGTGCATCAGAAATAAATTCGAACACCTTGGTTTTATAACCGAAATATTCTAAAATCAAAGCCCTGATGCCATCGGTAACCATCTCTGCCTGCCGTTCCAAAAAAATGCCATATTTGGTTAAAAAAGAAACATCATTCTTCACCTTGTGTTGCTCAATTTCCCTGCGGATCTGTTTATGGCAACAGGGTGCAACCACAATCAGTTCAGCATTTGCTTTAATTCCTTTAAAAATGGCATCATCGGTTGCTGTATCGCAGGCATGTAACGCAATTAATAAATTAACATCTTCGGCATTGTAATCCTCAATGGTCCCCTGAACAAAATTTAATTTATCAAAAGCAGATTTAACAGCAACCTGATTACACAAGTCAACCATATCCTCACGGTACTCTACTCCTGTCACCTCGCTTTCCAATTTTAAAACCGAATGCAGGTAATCGTACAGTGCAAAAGTTAGATAACCTTTACCCGAGCCCATATCAGCCACCTTTTTAATGGTTCCTTCAGGTAATTCCTTAATCAGGGAGCTTAAAATTTCAATGTAATGGTTAATCTGCCTGAATTTATCCTGGGCATTCTTAAAAACCTTTCCTTCTGCATCGGTGATTTTTAACTCGGTTAAATATGATTTTGAATCAGGTTTGATCAGCCTGGTCTTTTCCTTGTCATGATTGGCAGATGGAGCTGCCATACTCGATGCTTTACCTTTCCTCAACACAATTTTACCATTGTTCAGCTCTTCCAATATCAGGTCGTTTTCTGTGGTAAAAAGCGTAGCTATTTTAAATCCATTTTCCAGATAATCCACAGTTAAACCCATTGCCTCATCAATAGCATAGTTTTTTACTACATCGCGTGTTTTATAACGATAGGTAAACGCAAGTTTATCTTCTCGTTTGATAAACACCTTACGGATCAGCAATTGCTTTAGGCCTACTTCCTCTCCTTTGTAATTTCCTAAAGAAATTTTTGCAAAAGTTCCGGCTTTTAAACTTTCTCTTAAAGCTGTGATAAATTGGTTGATATATTCTGACACAAGTATTGATTTGAAATGCAAAGATAATCAAGTTTATCCGGAGCAGAACATCCAACAGATAATGTAACAATAGAGCGACTTATTAAATTGATGGATGAGGTAAAATGTAATAACGATTATAATTTTCAACCGGAAGAACCACTGGCATTACATTAAACAAATAAATGAGGTAATACGATTTAGAAATACGAAATGGCATCATTATCTATATTCATTCCAAAGTAGCGGAACACTTTTTTTTCAAAAAATTAAACTTTAGATTTAGGGTATTTAAATAGTTAACCACAATACATGAGTGACTTTCAGATAAAAAAATCGCCTACCGTATACGATGCCATCATTGTTGGCTCAGGTGCTGGTGGCGGGATGGCAGCCTATGTTCTGGCACATGCCGGCCAAAAGGTTTTAATGCTCGAAGCGGGTCAAAATTTCGATCCGCGATTAGATTCACATCAGTTAAAATGGCCATGGGAGTCGCCGCGCCGCGGGGCAGGCACTGTTCGTCCATTTGGTGATTTTGATGCTTCATACGGTGGATGGGAATTAGAAGGCGAACCTTATACCCAGAAAAACAAAAGTGAATTCGAATGGTTCCGTTCGCGCATGCTCGGTGGCCGTACCAATCACTGGGGAAGAATTTCTCTGCGGATGGGTCCGGATGATTTTAAACCTAAGGATGATTTAACTGATGCCTGGCCAATAACCTATGCCGATGTAAAACCATTTTATGATAAAGTTGACCGCATGATCGGCATTTATGGAACAGCTGAAGGTTTAGAAAATGAACCCGATGGAATTTTTATGAAACCACCTAAACCAAGGTTAAATGAACTTTTCATCAAAAAGGGGGCAGAAAAAGCTGGAGTAAAGGTAATTACGGGCCGCGGATCTGTATTAACAGAAGCCCTGCCGAACAACAATGACCGTGCACCCTGTTTTTACTGCGGCCAATGCGGCAGAAGCTGTAAAGTTTATGGCGACTTTTCATCATCATCTTGCCTGGTAAATCCTGCTGTAAAAACAGGAAACCTGACGGTGATTACAGATGCAATGGTACGCGAAGTCATCACGGATAAAGATGGTACGGCAAAAGGTGTTTCTTATGTAAACCGTAAAAATTTACAAGAATACCAGGTAAATGGCAAACTGGTCATTTTAGGTGCCAGTGCCTGCGAATCTGCACGTATTTTATTGAATTCAAAATCAAGTTCACATCCAAATGGCCTGGCAAACAGCAGTGGTGTAGTGGGTAAGTACTTGCACGATTCTACAGGTGCGAGTGTTTCGGGCTTTCTGCCGCAATTGATGGACAGGAAACGTTATAATGAAGATGGTGTAGGCAGCGTACACATTTATTCGCCCTGGTGGTTAGATAACAGGAAATTGAATTTTCCTCGTGGTTACCACATCGAATATTGGGGCGGAATGGGTATGCCTGCTTATGGTTTTGGTAGCGGTGTGGCTCAAATGAACGGAATGGTACCTGGCAGGGACGGTAAAATGAAAGAAGCCGGAGGTTATGGAAAATCGTTAAAAGATGATTACCGCCGGTTTTACGGAACCGGTGTTGGTATGGCCGGCCGCGGTACCGCAATTGCCAGAGAAAGTAACTATTGCGAAATCGACCCGAATACGGTAGATAAATATGGTATACCGGTTTTAAGATTTAACTATAAGTGGGACAAGGATGAAATTCTACAGGCTAAACATATGCAGGATACCTTTCTTTCGATCATGAAAGAAATGGGTGCCGTGGTTACCTCCGAAATTCAGGGTGCAGATACTAATTATGGTCTGCTTAATCCAGGGAAAATCATCCACGAAGTAGGTACAATCCGCATGGGCGATGACCCTAAAAAATCGGCGTTAAATAAATACTGCCAGGCACACGACTGTAAAAATCTATTTGTGGTAGATGCAGGACCGTTTGTACAACAGGGTGACAAAAATGCCACCTGGACGATTTTAGCCCTTTCGATGCGTACTGCCGAATATATTTTAGCTCAAAAGAAAAAACAGAATATTTAAGAATTACCATCATGAACAGACGTGATTCACTAAAAGCATTGGGTTTAACAGCGATAAGTACAACCGTGCTGCTGGATGCATGTAAACAACCTGAAACAAAAACCGAAACCGCCAAACCTGAAGAAACGACAAAGGAAGCAGGTAGGGAGCAATGGGAATTAGACCGCGATAAAAACCTGAAATCAGAAACCTTCTTTACCAAACATGAAATGGCTACGATTACGGTTTTGGCAGATATTATTATCCCTAAGGATGAGGTTTCGGGCAGCGCATCTGATGCCAAAGTACCAGAGTTCATTGAATTTATCGTAAAAGATATCCCTGAACATAAAATACCTATGCGTGGCGGCCTGAAATGGCTGGATCTGTATAGTTTTAACAAATTCCAAAAACCCTTTATTGAAGCTTCGGCAGATCAGCAGATTTCGATCGTAGACGAGATTGCCTATCCTAAAAAAGCACGGCCAGAAATGCAGCCAGGTGTAACCTTTTTTAACAGGATGAGAAATTTAACGGCATCAGGTTTTTACACTACAGAAATGGGCGTAAAAGACATTGGCTATGTAGGAAATGCGCCAAATCAATGGGCCGGCGTACCGGCCGATGTACTGAAACAGTACGGCATGGAAAATGTGAAAATATAATTGTATACTAAAAAGTCGTCATTGCGAGAAGGCTTTTTCAGCCAACGAAGCAATCTTAAAGCGATTGTTTGAAGATTGCTTCGTCGTTCCTCCTCGCAATGACGACAATGTGAAATTATGTGGTTCGTGAAGACATGAACCACTGCTCGGTGATTACTCCACTATCAAAATTAAACCTTTACCCTTTTCAACCGGAATCGATTTTCCATCAGTATAACTCCCAGCTGTCTGGAATTTATCAATCGCAGGAGCCGTTATTTTAACCTTAGCAGCATCCAGGCCCAGTTTAGCCCAATCAATAGCTAAATTAACTTTTGTATCGCCTTCAGCCCAACTGGCTAAGGCCACCATGGTTTTTCCCTGCTTCTTATAAACTGTGGCTAAAACTTTTGGATTATCCGTTTTAGCAGGGCAGTTTTCGCTCCAGTAACCTATCATTTCAGATCCTTTTATGCCAAAATTATCCCATGCTTTCCACAAAGGTCTTGGGTCGCTTTTTTCCGACCAACCTAAACGACTCGTCATTCCATAAATCATGCCTCGCCAAGGATTGCCGTCATCCTGTAACATTTCGCCCATTAAACCAAATGGAATGCCACTCACTTCGGTCAGGAAGAAATCGGGATTGTTTTTTTGATAGTCAAAATATTCACCAAACCATAAACGGTTCAGGTAAGGGAAATGCTCCATGTACAGAATGGCGCTATTGTTAAATCCATCGCTCTTATTATACTGGTTGGCCGAGTGCAGATCGATAATGCCCGGATGGTTATTCTGGGTCAGCACACGTTTTATGCGTTTCATGGTTACGCGATCAAAAGCTACATCATCTAAATACACACCATCAATGCCAACATTGTTTACCAACCAATTCATGCCCTCAACATAGTAATTGTGCCAGCGGTTCATTCCACTGTTAATTACAGCAGCATCCTTAATTTCGGGTACAAACCAGGCTGCAATATAATTAGAATCTAAATGTTCCTGTAACCAGCTGAAACCACCACCTTTACCTGGAGAATATACTTCAGTGCCTAAACTTCGTAAAGCAGGCCACTCATAGGCATGGTTGGATAATTCTCGTACGGTGTTATAAATTTTTACTTTTAATCCTTTCGAATGGGCATTATCGATATAATCTTTCATTTTTTTCCATTCGATAAACGGATAGTTTATCCATGGATTGATCGGCGTAGCATGATGAATATTTACCACACTGGCACCTGTAGCTTTAATGGCATCTAAATCGCCATACTTGTGATAAAAGCGGTTATCCCACTGAAAATCGGTATTAAGTAAATGAAAAGGCGTAATCAGTAAGTTGAAATTATAGTATAACACATCTCCTTTTTTCATGCTTCTTGCGCCGGTAAAGTTATCAGCCAGCATTGAACTGCCTTTTACATTGATCTGGATCCCTCCTTTATCTTCATTACCCCACGATTTAGGTAACAATAGAGGCTTTTGGAGGTAGAAATTGGTATTCAATGGACGAACATAGCGTTCATCTCTTAAGTTATAGTACAACCCTGCATTTACATTCCCAATCCAAACGGCATCCTGGTTTTTATTGGCTACATCCCATTTCCATTTTACTGTATCGGGCCTAAGACCACCTTTTTCACCCAATCCCATTAAATATTTGGTTGAGCCTTTATCAAACGGAATATGAAAATCGACATTACTGAAATCTACATCTTTTAAAGCCGTAACCTTAACCACATAATGCACATAACCATCAAATTCCAATGCACCTTCCAGGTCCATTTTCAGATTTTCGGAAGTATTGGTAACCGTCCACTTTACTGTACCAGCCTCTTTGCTGGTCATCTGAAAATTGGTTGCAACAAATTTCTCTTGTGTTTTTGGTGTATTAAAAAAGTGAAAGTGAATGGGCTCAGCTAAAATATTGTTAGGCTTATCGGTATAAGCCGTCATCTCAGCATTAAAGAAAGTCTGGATTTGCTTAGGGAAACCATCCGGATTGATCTCAAATTTACGTCCCAAAAGTGAAATTATATTCCCTTGTACGGTTAGAGGCGTATAAGGAGCCACTACCGTATTGGCTTGTGCCAAAGTAGAATTTAGCCAGGTTAAACGGGTTTGTTTATCAGGTGTGCCTACACCAGCATCGGCCAAAACCTGGTTAACCACCGTAATTTTAGCAACAATTATCTTCGATTTCCCATTGGCTTTAACTACAAAATTACCGGTATATACCCCGGCTGTGGTGGTTTTAGGAATATCAATGGTAATCCACATGGGCTGAACCTTACCCGAAGCTACATTTACTACCTCTACCAGAGGTTTATTGTCGTAGCTTGTTCCTTTTGTATTTAAACAGTTGATAAATTTCGAAGAAATTACCTTTCCATTGGCTGTTTTTAAATCGTCAAAGCTTACGGTTACATTGTTTAAGTCTTTTAATGCAAACACACCAAGCTGAAAGGCATAATTTTCGCCTTTACTTGCCGCACCGACAAAAGTACTGGCAGCCCCTTTCTGGATCCAGCGGTATGGTAAATCACCTTGCATTTTGATCGGGAACATCCTGTCTTCCGGAAACACCACAAAAGCTTCAGTTGCGTATTTGTTTTTTATTGCCGCTGTTTCTTTAGCTGTCGCAATTACTTCCATCGGATAAAAGCTATTAAATGCATCAACAGATTGTACCTCTAATACGGAAGTATTTACCGCAGTACGCTTAGCTTCATTTAACCAATTCTGATCTACCGGTTTTGGTTTTAAATAAACACCTTTTGGATAGTTGCTTCTTCCTTCGTTTTTATAAGCCAGGTAATACACATAATATTTTCCTGCTCCATTTGGTTCAAAATAAATATCAGCACTTTCGCGGTTTAATTTATCGGCGCCAAAAACAGCTACATTTTTGCCGTTTGCATCCTGAACAATGATTCCTTTTGTTTCTGGATGTTCATCTCTTCTGCGCCAGTCTATTTTGGCATGCGCAATTTTGCTTGTACCAGCAAACTGCAATACAACCCTGTGGTTACCCAAAGAATTGGAATTCCAAGCATGGTTGCCGTTGCTATATTTTAATATTTGTGCGTTAAGAGAAACCTGCCAGAAAAGACAGAGTAATAGAAAAAGCCTAAATTTCATTTCATATTTGTTTAAAGCTAATTTATAGATACCAAACTGAAAAAGTGTTATGTAATGAAAAAATGAGACAAACGTTTGCTTGATTTGGTTAGTTCGTTCATTGGTTCAATAGTCATTAGTTTATAGGTCAGAGCCTTGTCATTCTGAGCGCAGCGAAGAATCTTTTTCCTGGTGGTGTAAGTTATTCCAACTTACGCTGATGAATCACTGGTCCAAATATTATGGTATAGATAATCATTGAAAGTTCTAACAACAATCAGGCGGGATCATCAAACGGCACCGCAAAAGATTCTTCACTGCGTTCAGAATGACGAGAAACAAAAAAAGTCCTGCTCTTTCGAACAGGACTTCTATATGTTTCAGGTGAATAAAATTATTCTCCTTTTGGTTCTTCAGTAGCTGGAGCTTCTTCAGCAGGAGCAGCTTCTGGTGCAGCCTCTTCAGCAACTTCAGCTTTCGCTTCAGCAGCTTTTTTAGGAGCAGCAGATTTACTTCTACCACGACGAGTTGTTTTCTTCTCTTCTTTAGCTTCTACTTCTTTACCGTAAACTTCGTTATAATCTACCAATTCAATTAAAGCCATCTCAGCGTTATCACCCTGACGGTTGTTTAATTTAATGATACGAGTGTAACCACCTGGACGGTTAGCAACTTTCTCAGCCACTTCGCGGAACAAAATAGTGATTACGTCTTTATCCTGTAGGTAAGAGAAAACTGTACGACGTGAGTGAGTTGTGTCATTTTTCGCTTTAGTGATTAATGGCTCAACATAAGTACGTAAAGCTTTAGCTTTAGCTAAAGTTGTAGTAATTCTTTTTGCTTTAATAAGTGAAGTAGCCATGTTAGCTAGCATCGCTTTTCTGTGGCTGTCGGTTCTGCCTAAGTGATTAACTTTTTTACCGTGTCTCATTGTTCTTTGATTAAGTGTATACCGTCTCTGTCTCAGAGGGAATTATACACTGTTATAAATTATTTAATTTTTCAAATTTCAATATCCAATTCCAAACTGAAAACTGTCTACTGAAAACTGAATTATTCTTCGTCTAATTTAAATTTAGACAGGTTCATACCAAATGATAAACCTTTTGATTTTACTAACTCCTGGATCTCAGTTAAAGATTTTTTACCGAAATTTCTGAATTTTAACATATCAGCAACATCGTAAGAAACCAAATCAGCTAAAGTACGGATATCAGCAGCTTTTAAGCAGTTTAATGCCCTAACTGAAAGATCCATATCTACTAACTCAGTTTTAAGGATTTTACGCATGTGTAAAATTTCTTCATCAACTTCTTTAGTTTCTTCTTTAGCTTGAGATTCTAATACTAAATTCTCATCAGAGAATAACATAAAGTGTTGGATAAGGATCTTAGCCGCTTCTTTTAATGCTTCTTCAGGATGAATTGAACCGTCAGTAGAGATATCTAAAACCAATTTTTCATAATCCGTTTTTTGCTCAACACGAAAGTTTTCGATCGTGTATTTCACATTTTTCATCGGAGTATAAATCGAATCGATCGCGATTACGCCAACAACAGCATCAGCAACTTTATTTTCTTCAGCAGGTACATAACCACGTCCTTTATTGATGGTTAATTCCACTTCCAAAGTAACAGATTTATCCATGTTGCAGATTACATGCTCAGGGTTTAAAACTGTAAAGTTGTTAGAGAATTTAGTGATATCACCAGCTTTAAACTGATCTTGACCATTAACGATGATGAAAACTTTTTCAGAATCACCTGAATCACCTGTTTTCTTAAAACGAACTTGTTTTAAGTTTAAGATAATATCAGTTAGATCTTCTACAACGCCTTTCATGGTAGAAAACTCGTGAGAAACACCTGAAAAACGAATAGTAGTAATAGCATAACCTTCTAATGAAGAAAGTAAAATTCTTCTTAAGGCATTACCAATTGTTACACCGAAACCGGGCTCTAAAGGACGAAATTCAAATGTGCCATCGAAATCAGTTGATTTCTGCATGATCACTTTGTCTGGTTTCTGAAATGCTAAAATTGCCATTTATATTTTTTTAAATTCGTTATTGAATATATAGTAATAAGAAAAAAGTTAATTACCCTTTTGAGGTAATTAACTAGCTTATTTATTACTTTGAGTATAACTCGATAATTAAGTTTTCCTTGATGTTTTCAGGAATCTCATCACGTTGAGGGTAAGTTAAGAATTTACCAGTTAATTCACTGGCGTTCCACTCTAACCATCCGAACTTGTTAATTGTTCTGCCTGCAACCGAGTTAGTAATTGATTCTAAAGATTTAGATTTTTCACGAACAGCAACCACGTCACCAGCTTTTAACTGATATGAAGGGATATTTACAACTTCACCATTCACGGTTACGTGTTTATGGCTAACTAACTGGCGTGCACCAGAACGGGTTGTTGCAATACCTAAACGGTAAACTGTGTTATCTAAACGTGCTTCTAATAACTGAAGTAAGTTATCACCGGTAATACCAGCACGAGAAGATGCTTTTTTAAACAAGTTACTGAATTGCTTTTCTAATACACCATAAGTATATTTTACTTTTTGTTTCTCCATTAACTGGATAGCATATTCAGATTGTTTTCCTCTTCTTTTTGACACACCGTGTTGTCCAGGAGGATAATTTTTTCTGTCTAACACTTTATCAGGACCGAAGATTGGCTCTCTGAATTTACGTGCGATTTTTGATTTTGGGCCTGTATATCTTGCCATTTTTTTCTGTTTTTAAAGTATCATCCAACCTATAGCTGGAGATTCTTAGCTTTAAAATTAATTAAACTCTTCTCTTTTTAGGAGGACGACATCCGTTGTGAGGAAGTGGAGTAATATCTTTAATAGATGTTACTTCAAGACCTGCTACTTGCAAGGTTCTGATTGCAGATTCACGACCTGAACCCGGACCTTTTACAAATACTTCAACTTTACGTAAGCCTAAATCAAACGCAACTTTACCGCAATCTGAAGCTGCTTGACCAGCTGCATAAGGGGTGTTCTTTTTAGAACCTTTAAAGCCCATTTTACCAGCAGAAGACCATGAAATAGTCTGTCCGTTGTTGTTTGTTAAGGTAACGATGATGTTGTTGAAGGTAGCATTGATATGCGCCTGACCAACAGGCTCAATTACAACGATACGTTTTTTTGTTACTTTTTTACTTTTAGCCATTTTATCTTTTAGATTCTAGATATGAGACTTGAGATATGAGACTTTCTCTACCCCGATACTCAGTACCCTAATTTTCTCTTTTATTCCAGATTTGAGCAGATTTTAAAGACATGGTGCTCACATCTAAAATCTCACATCTCATATCTATCAATTTCTATTTAGTAGCTTTTTTCTTGTTAGCAACTGTTTTTCTCTTACCCTTACGAGTACGTGAGTTGTTTTTAGTACGCTGACCACGAGAAGGTAAACCTTTTCTGTGACGTAAACCACGGTAACAACCAATATCCATTAAACGTTTGATGTTTAACTGAACCTCTGAGCGTAAAGCACCTTCTACTTTAATCTCATCATTGATCATTGTACGGATTGCTGATAACTCATCATCAGACCAGTCTTGTACTTTTTTGTTAAGATCGATACCAGCTGTTGTTAAAATACGTTGTGCAGTTGTTCTGCCAATTCCGTAAATATAGGTTAAACCGATCTCGCCTCTTTTGTTTCTTGGTAAATCAATACCTGAAATCCTTGCCATATTTATTGATGTTTTTAAGTAATTCCGAACGGCGGGCCACCGTTGTACGGTTGATTACAATATTCTTAATTACCCTTGACGTTGCTTGTATTTAGGATTTTTCTTGTTGATTACGTAAAGTTTACCTTTACGGCGAATAATCTTACAATCAGCGCTACGTTTTTTAATTGATGATCTAACTTTCATTTTATCTATATCTATAAGTAATGCGTCCTTTTGTTAAATCATAAGGAGACATTTCCAATTTAACTTTATCCCCAGGAAGAATTTTGATGTAGTGCATCCTCATCTTTCCTGAAATGTGTGCAATAATTTCATGTCCGTTTTCGAGTTCAACCCTAAACATCGCATTAGACAATGCTTCTCTTATTACTCCGTCTTGTTCAATTGAGGCTTGTTTAGCCATATTTTATTGATTGTTACTTAATTAGCTGCTTCTAAACAGGGTTGCAAAATTAAATAAAAATTTTTAATTATTTATTTTTTTTGTTGTAAAACTTCTTCTATAATAGAAAATGTTGATAAAACCTCTGCCTTGCCCTTTTTTATGGCCACTGTATGTTCAAAATGTGCCGATGGCTTGTTGTCTTTACTCGTTACTGTCCACCCGTCTTTATGAAATTTAACACCGGCAACACCAGCATTAATCATTGGTTCTATGGCAATTACCATTCCTTCTTCAAGTTTTGGTCCTGCACCACGTTTTCCATAATTCGGGACTTCTGGTTTTTCATGAAGCTTTACGCCAACACCGTGTCCAACAAGTTCTCTTACTACTCCAAATCCATTGGTTTCAGCATGGTGCTGAACCGCGAAACCAATATCACCGATACGCATACCGGCAACTGCTTTCTCTATCCCTAATTCCAGGCAACGTTTGGTAACCTCTACCAGTTTTTGTTTTTCAGCATCCACCTCTCCTATAGAGAAAGTATAAGCCGAATCGCCAAAATAGTTGTTTTTGATTACGCCACAATCAACTGAAATAAGATCTCCTTCTTTAATCACATACTCGCTTGGAAAACCATGAACAACCTGTTCATTAGGTGAAATACATAAAGAATAAGGGAAACCATTATAGTTTAAAAATGCCGGGATTGCTCCATTGTCACTAATAAACTCGTAAGCCAGTTTATCTAATTGGATAGTAGTCATGCCTGCTTTTATTACTTTGGCAACTTCAGCCAAAGTCTTAGAAACAAGCATGGAACTTTCTCTTATTAACTCGATCTCTTCAAGAGATTTGTAATAGATTTTAGACATTCTCTACACTACAACGCTGCGTTGCTACTAGCAGCAGGAACACCTGTTCTGCCGGTAACTCTACCCGTTTTCATCAAACCATCATAGTGACGCATCAATAAATAACTTTCGATCTGTTGTAAAGTATCCAATACAACACCAACCAAAATCAATAAAGAAGTACCACCAAAGAAGTGAGCAAATTCTTGTTTAATACCAAACTTAACCGCCAACGATGGAAGGATAGCAATGATCGCTAAGAATACAGCACCAGGGAAAGTGATTTTGGAAATTACATCATCAATAAAAGTTGATGTTGCAAAACCAGGTTTAATACCTGGGATAAAACCACCATTTTTCTTCATATCATCACTCATTTGAGTTGGATTAACCGTAATGGCCGTATAGAAGAAAGTAAATGCAATAATTAAAATAGCGAAAGTTAGGCTATAAGCCAACGAAGTGGTGTTGCTGAACTGGATTAACCACGAACCTTGCAAAGAAGGAACAAACTGCATTAAAGCACCTGGAATGAACATCAACGCCTGGGCGAAAATGATTGGCATAACACCGGCAGCATTAACTTTTAAAGGGATGTACTGACGCACACCACCAAACTGACGGTTACCAACAATTTTCTTAGCGTATTGTACAGGCACCTTACGTACACCTTGAACAATTAAAATGGTAAACATAACCACCGCAAATAATGCAACAATCTCTAAAACCAATGCAACCGGGCCTCCACCTTCACTGGCAGAACCTACACGGGCACTGAATTCCTGAGAAATTGCAACTGGTAAGCGGGCAATGATACCAACCATTATGATCAGTGATGTACCGTTACCTATACCTTTATCCGTAATTTTTTCACCTAACCACATTACAAATAATGTACCTGCAGTTAATACGAATGTAGATAAGACTAAAAATAAAGTGTTCGGTAATAAAATAGCTTCTGCAGGAACTTGCGTTTTAACGTAACCAACAGATTGAACGATTGTTATCGCTACCGTTAGGTAACGGGTAATCTGGTTCATTTTCTTTCTACCACTTTCGCCTTCTTTCTGCATTTTTTGAAAAGAAGGAACAGCAATACCCAATAGTTGCACCACGATTGACGCGGAGATATAAGGCATTACCCCCAATGCCAGGATAGAAACACGAGAGAAAGACCCTCCGGCAAACATATCTAGTAAGCCTAAAAGTCCTGATTTTTCGTTATTACCCAAAGCAGTTGGATCCACACCTGGTAAAACCACGTGAGATACAAAACGGTATACCAAAAGAATTAAGAGCGTAAACAATATACGCTCTTTTAATTCCTGAATTTTCCAGATATTACTTAAAGTAGTAAATAGCTTCTTCATTTAATAATTACAATTTTACAATAGAACCACCTGCAGCTTCAATAGCTTTTTGTGCGGTTGCAGAGAACGCATGTGCTGTAATTTCCAGCTTTGCTTTAATTTCACCACGACCTAAGATTTTAACTAAGTCGTTTTTAGAAGCTAAACCATGTGCTTGTAAAGCAGCAAAATCGATAGTTGTTAAGTTGTGTTTTTCAGCTAAAGACTGTAAAACATCTAAGTTTACACCTACATATTCAGTACGGTTGATTGGTTTGAAACCAACTTTAGGTACACGACGTTGTAAAGGCATCTGACCACCTTCGAATCCGATTTTGGTTTTGTGACCTGAACGGGAACCCGCGCCTTTGTGACCACGGGTAGAGGTACCGCCACGGCCTGAACCTGTACCACGACCAATTCTTTTGCTGTTTTTTGTAGAACCTACTGCAGGTTTTAAATTACTTAAATTCATTTTTTTGAATTTGTGTTGCCCTTCGCTTTCACTAAACAGGTACAACGATTAAACATATATAAAGGTAATACCGCTTTTATCCGGTATTACCTTTTAAAACTTTTATTAAATTGCTTCGATTGCTACCAAGTGGTTCACTTTGCGAACCATACCGATAATCTGTGGTGTAGCTTCAACCTCAACACTTTGGTTCAATTTAGATAAACCCAAAGCCTGAACGGTTCTTTTTTGGCGCTCGCTTCTGTCGATAACGCTTTTTACTTGTGTTATTTTGATCTTAGCCATGATATTATCCGTTAAATACTTTGTTTAAATCAATACCACGGGTTTGAGCCACTGTGTAAGCATCGCGCATTTTCGTTAATGCATCAACAGTTGCTTTTACCACGTTGTGTGGGTTAGACGATCCTTTAGATTTTGCCAATACGTTGTGTACACCGGCACTCTCTAATACGGCACGCATTGCACCACCAGCAATTACTCCGGTACCTACTGCAGCTGGTTTGATCAATACAAAACCACCAGAGAATTTACCGATTTGCTCATGAGGAACAGTACCATTTAAAATTGGAACTTTTACCAAGTTCTTTTTAGCATCATCCACACCTTTTGCAATTGCTTCAGTTACCTCTTTCGCTTTACCTAAACCGAAACCAACAACACCGTTTTCATCACCTACAACAACAATTGCTGAGAAGCTGAAAGTACGGCCACCTTTGGTTACTTTGGCAACACGTTGTATACTAACCAAACGATCCTTTAATTCGATATCGGTGGTTTTTACTCTTTTTATATTAATAGTTGACATCTTACTTTTTCTTCAGATTAAAATACTAAACCAGCTTCGCGGGCACCCTCTGCCAACGATTTCACACGACCGTGGTATAAATAGCCGTTTCTATCGAAAACAACTTCTTTAACACCTGCAGCGATTGCTTTTTCGGCAACTAATTTACCTACAGCAACCGATTGGTCGCTCTTGCTTCCAGTACCAGTAAAATCTTTCGATAATGATGATGCTGATGCTATTGTTGTACCGGTTACATCGTTAATTACCTGCGCATAAATCCCTTTATTGCTTCTATATACAGATAACCTTGGACGCTCTTCCGAACCGGTAAGTCTTTTTCTGATCCCTTTTTTAATACGATCTCTTCTTGATAATTTTTTACCTGCCATGATTACTATTTTTTAGATGCTGATTTACCTGCTTTTCTTCTTAACACTTCACCTACAAACTTGATACCTTTACCTTTATATGGTTCTGGTGCACGTAACGAGCGGATTTTCGCTGCTACCTGGCCAATCAATTGTTTGTCGATACTCTCTAAAATGATTTTAGGAGTCTGACCTTTTTCTGATTGCGTAGTTACTTTAATCTCTGCCGGTAACTGGAATACATAGTGGTGAGAATAACCTAAAACTAAATCCAGTGTGTTACCCTGGTTTGTAGCACGGTAACCAACACCCACTAATTCTTGAGTTAATGTATAACCTTCTGTAACACCAACAACCATGTTGTTAAGCAACGAGCGGTATAAACCGTGTAATGCCTTGTGTTTCTTTTGATCTGATGGACGTTGAACTGTTAAAATTCCATCTTCCTGACTTACAGTGATATCTTTATCAACTGCTTGTGATAATTCACCTTTAGGGCCTTTTACAGTTACCACGTTATCGTTAGATACTGTAATGGTTACACCTGCAGGGATTGTAATTGGGGCTTTTCCTATTCTTGACATTGTGTTGTTCTCCTAAATATTAATAAACGTGACACAATACCTCACCACCAATGTTTAATTTGGCTGCTTCTTTATCGGTCATTACACCTTTAGAAGTAGATAAGATTGCGATACCTAAACCGTTTAATACTCTTGGCATATTTTCAACGCCTGCATACTGTCTCAAACCTGGTTTACTTACTCGCACTAACGTACGAATAGCAGGAATTTTAGTGATCGGATTGTACTTTAAAGCAATTTTGATGGTGCCTTGTACAGTAGTATCCTCAAATTTATAATTCGCGATGTAACCTTTGTCAAAAAGTACTTTCGTAATTTCCTTTTTAAGGTTTGATGCAGGAATTTCTACAACTCTGTGGTTGGCCTTAATGGCATTCCTTACTCTTGTTAAATAATCTGCTATTGGATCTGTATTCATTTTTTATTGTTTTTGATAGTGGTTTCCTTCTGCTACCCAGCTGTGGGACCTGCTATCGGTTAAAATTCTTTTTTCAAGCGAAAAGCAAAAAGACTAAAGCCTAAAGCGGTTTTATTCGCTTTAGACTTTAAGCTTTCAGCTCTAAGCTATATTACCAAGATGCTTTTTTAACACCTGGTATTTTACCGTCTAGTGCCATTTCGCGGAATGTTACCCTTGAAATACCAAAGGTACGCATATATCCACGAGGACGACCAGTTAATTTACAACGGTTGTGTAAACGTACCGGAGAAGAGTTTTTTGGTAATTTATCCAAACCCTCATAATCTCCTGCAGCTTTTAATGCTGCACGTTTTTCAGCGTATCTAGCTACCAATTTTTGGCGCTTAACTTCGCGTGCTTTTACACCTTCTTTTGCCATTATTCTGCTGTTTTTTGATTTTTAAATGGTAATCCGAATTGTTTCAATAACTCAAGCGCTTCTACGTCAGATTTTGCCGAAGTTACGAAAGTTATATCCATCCCTAAAATTTTATTGATTTTATCTATATTAATCTCAGGAAAGATGATTTGCTCAGTAACACCTAAAGTGTAGTTACCTTTTCCATCGAAACCTTTATCGCTAATACCTTTGAAATCACGGATACGTGGTAAAGCTACAGAGATCAAACGATCAAGGAACTCGTACATGTTGTTATCGCGTAATGTAACGCGTACACCAACAGGCATACCTTTACGTAACTTAAAGTTAGAGATATCTTTTTTAGATTGTGCTGCAACTGCTTGCTGACCAGTAATGGTAGTCAACTCAACAATTGTAGTATCCATAACTTTTTTATCAGTAACAGAAAAACGACCTACACCCTGATTGATACAGATTTTCTCCAATTTAGGAACCTGCATAACAGTTTTGTACTGAAATTTCTCTTTTAATGCATTTACAACTTCTTCTTTGTATTTGCTTTTTAATCTAGGTGTAGCCATTATTTAATCTCCTCCCCTGAAATTTTTGCAACTCTAACCAATTTGCCGTCAGCGTTTAGTTTACGACCTACACGGGTAGCTTTACCAGATTTTGGATCAACCAACATCAGGTTAGAAATGTGAAGAGCAGCTTCTTTTTTAATAATACCACCGTTAGGATTTGCAGCATTCGGTTTAGTATGTTTAGCTACTAAGTTAATGCCTTCTACAATGGCTCTGTTTTTATCTTTTTGTACTGAAAGTACTTTTCCTTGTTGACCTTTTGAATCGCCAGCAATTACTTTAACTAAATCTCCAGTGCGGATTTTAAGTTTTGATGGTGTATTTACTTTGTTTCCCATTTTATAATACCTCCGGTGCTAATGATACAATTTTCATGAATTGTTTTTCACGTAGTTCTCTCGCAACCGGGCCAAAGATACGTGTACCTCTTGGCTCATCCTGTGCGTTCAATAATACAGCTGCATTATCGTCAAAACGGATATAAGAACCATCTTTACGACGGATTTCTTTTTTAGTTCTTACAACAACTGCTTTAGAAACTGTACCTTTTTTAATGTTACCTGAAGGTAAAGCGCTTTTTACGGTAACAACTATTTTATCACCAATTGAAGCATAACGCTTGCCGGTTCCACCTAGCACACGAATTACCAATACTTCTTTTGCGCCGCTGTTGTCAGCAACGTTTAATCTTGATTCCTGTTGTACCATCTTATTTCGCCCTTTCTAAAATTTGTACCAATCTCCAGTTCTTGTTTTTACTCAAAGGACGAGTTTCCATAATTAATACTGTATCGCCGATACCGCATTCGTTTTTCTCGTCGTGAGCCATAAATTTGGTAGTTTTCTTAACGAACTTACCATAAATCGGGTGTTTTACTTTACGCTCAACGCTCACTACAACAGATTTATCCATCTTGTTGCTTACCACTAACCCCGTTCTTGTTTTTCTTAATTGTCTTTCCATGACTCTCAAATTATTTAGTTTCAGTAGCTGCCTCAGTGTTTTTCACTTTAGTTAACTGCGTGTTTAAACGGGCTATATCTTTCCTTACTTTTGCAATACGTGAAGGATTTTCGATAGCTGAAATAGTGTGAGCGAACTTCAATTTTGATAAGTTCTCTTTCTCTTCCGCAATCTTAGCTACTAATTCTTCTTTTGAAAGCCCTGTGATTTCTGAATTTTTCATTTTTCTTTTTCTTTTACGTTGAGTGTAGCGGTTATAATAAACAAGTATTTACAACATTCATCTCAACACTTTACTATGCTTCTACGTAATCTCTACGTACTACGAATTTGGTTTGGATTGGTAATTTCTGGGCAGCTAAACGCAATGCTTCTTTAGCAATTTCTAAAGGCACACCTTCAGCTTCGAAAATTACACGTCCAGGTCTTACAACTGCTACCCAATACTCAGGAGCACCTTTACCTTTACCCATACGTACCTCAGCAGGTTTTTTAGTTACTGGTTTGTCCGGGAAAATCCTGATCCATACTTGCCCCTCACGTTTCATGAAACGTGTTACGGCGATACGGGCAGCCTCTATCTGACGACTTGTGATCCAAGTAGCTTCTAGAGATTTGATACCGAAAGATCCGAATGCCAATTCAGCTCCACGAGAAGCTAAACCCTTCATTCTGCCTTTTTGCATCTTCCTGAACTTCGTTCTTTTTGGCTGTAACATTTTATTTTGTTCTAATCGTTAAACGATGTTAATAAATCAATTATTTACGAGGACCTCTGTTAGCGCCTGCGCCACCACCTCTGTTCGCACCACCTTGGCCCGGACCACGACCGCCTTGGTTTCCACCACGTCTGTCGTTACCGCCGCCACGGTTCTCTCTTCCACCACCTCTGTTATCTCTTCCACCGAAAGCTGGTTTCTCTGATTGGCCTTTAGGACCGTTGTTTGCCGCACCAATGTTTGGAGACAAATCACGTTTTCCATAAACCTCACCTTTACAGATCCACACTTTAACACCTATTTTACCATAAGTAGTTAAGGCTTCAGCTAAAGCATAGTCGATATCAGCACGGAATGTATGCAAAGGCACTCTTCCTTCTTTGTACTGCTCGGTACGTGCCATCTCAGCACCACCTAAACGGCCAGAAGTCATGATTTTGATACCTTCAGCACCCATACGCATGGTTGATGCGATAGAAGATTTCATTGCTCTACGGAATGAGATCCTTGCTTCTAATTGTTTTGCAACACCTTCAGCAACTAATTGTGCATCAAGTTCCGGGCGTTTAATTTCAAAGATGTTAATCTGAATTTCCTTTTTAGTCAATTTCTTTAACTCTTCTTTGATTTTATCAACCTCAGCACCTGCTTTACCGATTACAATACCTGGACGCGCTGTATGGATAGTTACAGTGATACGTTTTAACGTACGCTCAATAACCACTTTCGCAACACCACCTTTAGCAATACGGGCAGAAAGGTATTTTCTTATTTTCTCATCTTCAACTAATTTATCGGAGTAGTTGTTGCCACCGAACCAGTTAGAATCCCATCCTTTGATAATTCCTAATCTGGCACCTATTGGATTTGCTTTTTGTCCCATTTCCTAATTAGTTTTGAGTTGTTTCTGTGTTTTTACTATCTACAATCAGCGTTACGTGGTTAGAACGTTTACGAATTCTATATCCACGGCCTTGAGGAGCCGGACGTAAGCGTTTTAACTGACGGCCACCATCAACCATAATTGTTTTAACAAAAAGTTGACTTTCTTCAGGGCGAGCACCTTCATTTTTTGCTTCCCAGTTTTTGATAGCAGATAATAATAATTTCTCAACTTTTATTGCTGCTTCTTTATTGGTAAACTTTAAAATGCTTAATGCTTTCTCTACACGTTCACCTCTGATAAGATCTACAACCAAACGCATCTTACGCGGTGAGGTTGGACAATTGTTTAATTTTGCTACTGCTTCCATTGTCTAATTATTTTTTCTTTTCAGCGTGTCCTCTGAATGTTCTGGTTGGAGCAAATTCTCCCAACTTGTGACCAACCATGTTTTCTGTTACGTACACAGGGATAAATTTATTTCCGTTGTGTACTGCAAATGTATGATTCACAAAATCTGGTGAAATCATTGATCTGCGAGACCAAGTTTTGATTACAGACTTTTTGCCTGAATCATTCATAGAGTTTACTTTTTTCTCTACGTTATGGTCAATATAAGGTCCTTTTTTTATCGAACGAGCCATTATTTCTTCCTTCTCTCTATGATGTAACGATTAGAATATTTTTTAAGTTCTCTGGTTTTGTAGCCTTTAGCTAAAACACCTTTTCTTGAACGTGGGTGACCACCTGATGATCTACCTTCACCACCACCCATTGGGTGATCTACTGGGTTCATCGCTACCGGTCTAGTTCTCGGACGACGGCCCAACCAACGTTTACGACCAGCTTTACCTAATACTTCGTTTGCATGATCTGAGTTAGATACTGCACCGATAGTAGCAAGACAAGTAGTCAAGATTAAACGGGTTTCGCCTGAAGGCATTTTTAAAGTAGCATATTTACCATCGCGGGCAGCTAATTGTGCATAAGCACCTGCGCTACGAGCTAATTGTGCTCCTTTTCCAGGGTGAATCTCCACGTTGTGGATAATAGAACCTAATGGAATCTTCGATAAAGTTAAAGTGTTACCTACTTCAGGTGCTGCTTTATCGCCCGATAATAATACCGAACCAACTTGCAATCCTTCTGGAGCAATGATATAACGCTTCTCGCCATCTGCATAGTGTAACAATGCGATGCGGGCAGTACGGTTTGGATCGTATTCAACAGTAGCTACTGTTGCAGGAATATCGAATTTATCGCGTTTGAAGTCGATAATACGATACGATTTTTTGTGACCACCACCAATATAGCGCATAGTCATCTTACCTGTATTGTTACGTCCACCAGACTTTTTTGATGATACAACCAATGATTTTTCGGGCTTGGTTGCTGTAATCTCCGTAAAACTAGCACCTACTCTGAAGCGGGTACCTGGAGTAACTGGTTTAAATTTTCTTAAGCCCATAGTTATAATGAATTATTAAATTAAAGAGTTGCGTAATAATCTATTGTTTCGCCGTCTTTTAACGTTACGATTGCTTTTTTGTATTTAGGGCTACGGCCTGATACAAAACCTGCTTTTGTGTAACGAGATTTAGCTTTTCCATCAACAACCATGGTGTTAACTGCAACGATGGTTACACCGTACAATTTCTCAATAGCTGCCTTGATCTGGATTTTGTTAGCCTTGTGGTTAACGCTAAAAGTGAAACGGTTAGATTTCTCAGATAAAGCTGAAGCTTTTTCGGTTAGTATTGGTTTTTTTAAAATTTCCATATTACTTGGCAAATGCCTCCTCCAAAGTTTTAACAGAATCAGCAGTTAACACAAGTACTCCAGCGTTTAATACATCATAAGTATTCAAATCTGAAGCAGCAATCACTTTAGTTTTCTGAATATTTCTGCTTGATAAATAGATATTATTATTTTGTGCAGGTAAAACCACTAAAGTTTTTTGGGTATCTACTTTTAAAGCAGCCAATAAACTTGTAAAGTTTTTAGTTTTAATGGTATCGAAGCTGAAATCTTCTAAAACCACCACGTTGTTATCTTTTGCTTTATATGCTAAAGCCGATTTACGTGCTAATGATTTCAATTTCTTGTTCAATTTAAAACTGTAATCACGTGGCTGAGGACCGAAAACACGACCACCACCGTTAAATAACGGAGATTTAATGCTACCAGCACGGGCACCACCTGTACCTTTTTGTTTGTATAGTTTACGGGTCGAACCAGCAATCTCGTTACGTTGTTTAGATTTGTGAGTACCCTGACGTTGGTTAGCCAAATACTGTTTTACATCTAAATAAATCGCGTGGTCGTTAGGCTCGATACCAAATACCGATTCAGGAAGTTGCACCTTGGCACCTGTTTCTTTACCTGAAATGTTTAATACTTTAACTTCCATCTGATTATTTGTCTAAGATTACGTAAGAACCTTTAGCTCCTGGAATGGAACCACTAACTACTAATAAGTTTTGCTCAGCATAAACTTTCAAAACCTGTAAGTTCTGAATTTTTACCCTGTCTCCACCTGTTCTTCCTGCCATGCGCATTCCTTTGAATACACGTGATGGGAATGATGATGCTCCCAATGAACCTGGGGCACGTAAACGGTTATGCTGACCGTGAGTCTGCATACCAACACCGCCAAATCCGTGGCGTTTTACAACACCTTGAAAACCTTTACCTTTTGAGGTACCTACAACATCAACAAAATCGCCTTCTGCAAATGCATCTACAGTTACCACATCACCTAAATTAAGTTCAGTTGTAAATGAGTTGAATTCTACCAGCTTGCGTTTTGGAGTTGTGTTTGCTTTCGCGAAATGGCCTTTTAACGGTTGAGTTGTGTTTTTCTCTTTTTTCTCATCGTATCCTAGCTGAACAGCTGAATACCCGTCTTTTTCTTCGGTCTTAACTTGTGTAACTACACAAGGCCCAGCTTCGATTACAGTACAAGGAATGTTTCTTCCTTCTGCATCGAAAATACTGGTCATTCCTACTTTTTTTCCAATAATTCCTGACATTTTATCTTTTCTTTTTAACACCCATCGAAGCAGTAGGGCTTCGTTCAAGGTGGTTGTACATCCCCCGAAAGGGACGGCAAAGATAGACAAGAATTATTAATTTTCAAATAGTTAGCAAAATATTTTTTCAAATAAATTGCTGATATGATGCGATTTAACCTTAAATGTAATGCTAATGTGCTAAACCACCATTTAAACTGATGGTTATGATAGCCAAAATGATAAACCCGATCAGCACGTAAAGGTAATCGCGTTCTATTAAAAAGCTGAAAATAGCAAAAACAATCCGCGCGATAGGTGTAAAAATGAGCATCAGGATGCCAAATTGGATAATAGCATCGCCTTGAAGGGTTAATACCCCCCTGAATATCCCTTCTATTGAAGAAAATTTGTTAAGCTCGGGTTTAAAAACTTTATAATCGGTAATTGAGCCGTTATGGTGCACCAAAAAGATTGCCCCTCCGATTAGCACTATGCCCATCGAGATGATTACACCTGCACGCAACAGTGTACCTAAAATTAACTGAATATCTTTATCGTTCAGGTTTTCTTTCTTTGCGCTGTCCATTATAATCCGCTAATTCCTTTATAAATCATCTGCAGGGCCAAAAACACCACTACAACAGCAAATACAGCTTTAAGCTTATCGGTTTTCGTTTTCAGTAAAACCTTTGAGCCCAAAGATGCCCCCGTTAACACACCAATGCACACCGGCATGGCAATACCCGGATCAATCTGCCCACGGTGCAGGTAAACCACAGCACTTGCGGCAGCTGTAACCCCCATCATAAAATTACTGGTGGTAGTTGATACCTTGAATGGCAGGCGCATAATATTATCCATGGCAATTACTTTTAAAGCCCCGCTACCAATGCCCAGCAAACCGGATAAGGTTCCGGCAAAAAGCATCATAAAGAAACCACCTGGAATATGCTTTACCGCATAGGAATGAGTTACGCCCCTGTCGGGATAAGATCCGTTGAGTTTAAAAAATTTAGCCCATTTATCAGTATCATCCAAAGTGGTATGGTCTACCTTTTTCTTTAAAGTCATGATGGCCGAAAATATAAGGATACAGCCAAACAGAATGGCAATATAGTTGGCATTTAAATAAACTGCTACTATGGCACCACATACCGCCCCTATTGTGGTTGCGATTTCTAAAAACATCCCAATTCGGATATTGGTTATCCCCTCTTTTACATAAGCCGCCGCTGAGCCTGAAGAGGTTGCAATAACCGAAACAATAGATGCTCCAATGGCATAGTGGATATCTACACCCAAAGCCAGCGTAAGTAAAGGAATAATAATTACACCTCCGCCTAAACCGGTTAGCGAACCCAATAAACCAGCTAAAAAAGCCCCTGTTAAAACGATAATGGTAAACAACAATACCGACATGCGGGCAAATATAATGTACTGTTTTTGCCTAAACGAAGAATTTGGGGAATAAAATAAAGTCTATATGTTATATGGAATATGTAAAATGGAGGAAGAAAAATGAGTTATGGAAGAGGTAAAAACATCATCCATCTTACCTTTTACCATTTTACATTACTTTCCCAGTCTCTTAATCATCTCCGCACTCAGATCCCTGCCATCGTTCAGCCGGTTGGCAAAAAATGATTTCGCTGCTTCGAAATGTTCTTTATAACCTTTTAAATCACCATATCCGATAATAGAAGCCCATTCATGTACAGCGGTATGAAACTCCAAATCATCCCCGCGTATCGATTTATCATACAAAGCAGTGTTAATCGATTCTTCCAGCATTGCTTCATTTTTGAAAAGATATTCGGCAATGCCCAGCCTCAATTTAAATGGCGGCGTTTGGCAGATCAGGTTATCGTAAGGATTTACACCCATTTTATACCAGGCATAAACCATGCTTAATAAACTTAAATGCGAATTGGGTTTTTGTTTATGATCTGCATCAGATAAGCTGAATTCTTTCATGATGTTATCATCCAAAAGCAGCAGCGAACGGCTTTCATGAAAAACGAAATCGCGGGCCGCATAGATCTTTTCCCTAAACTCAGCTTCATTTTCACAGATCATCAGCTTAAACAGCTCAGATTCTGCCTGGGCATAATATTTTACCTGTTTTTGCGCATAAGGATTTAAAATAGCCAAACCGGCATAAATGTGCGATTTGTAACTAAAAATCCGGAGGGTGGTTAAAATCTTTACATTATCAATCCCGCCCGCATAAGCAGGGTTATCCCAGGGGAAAAAACCTGCATTTTTCCAGGCAGAGCCCATGCTTTCGAAACCCATATGCGTTACCGCCTGGGTATCGGCCACAATGCGATCGTGCTCCCGGTAATCGTCCATTTCAATAATATTCGATTTTAAAGATTTATAAATTTCCAGTGCTTTCGCGTAAACCTCGTCGGTAGCACGGTAACGCACCACTACCAGTGTTTGTCCCTCCGGACTAAAAGCAGGGCCATGCAAAGAGTGGCAGGTTACAATCTGGGTATCGTTTGGAAGGTGCTTTTCAAAAGCAGCAATTTCGGGATGTTTAACCGATGTTTGGCCCGATACAATTGCACCATACTTGGTAGAGCGTGCAAAAGTAGCCACCACTTCATCAATTTTTTCGGCTTCAACGCAATAAATTATAAAATCAGATTTGCGGGCTACCTCATGTCCATCAATCAAAACTTCGATCCCTTTAGGTTCCAGCTCGTTTTTTAAATCTGTAAAACGTAAGGGCATATCTGCTCCACATACTTTATAACCAGCGTTTACAAACGATACAGCATATAATTTGCCCATATCGCCTAAACCAATAATTCCTATTTGCATGCAACAAATGTAACCTATCGTAAATTATTTTATAATAAAACTTAGATAAAATTGTTATTTAGAGGTAAAAACGAAAACATTTTTATCTATTTTTCATTTGCCCAATTAAGAATAGATTCTGATAGAAGCGGATGAAAATGTAGCTTTACAATCTAATACCTATATTAAACTATGCAGAAAATTAAACACATCCTATTGTTTTTAGTAGCCATCCTGTTTTTCAATGTTGCCTTTGGCCAGGCTCAGCAAGACACCTTAAAAAACACCGACCCATCATTAAATGGTCAGTATGAGTTCATGTTAAGAAAATCAAAGAGTTTATATGGCGCAAGGCTGATCAACCCAAGCCGGTTGTCGGCTTTATGGAAAAGTGTTAACGATACGCTAAGAAAGGAGCGCAAGCAATTGCAGCAGGCCAGGCAGGAAATTAAAGCACAGGCCGGCAATATTTCGAGCTTAAAAGGTGAAGTTAGCGGAAAAGAAAGTTCGCTGGCCAATGCAAATGCTGCTGTAAACGAAATTAAATTTTTAGGGATTGCTTTTGACAAGGGAACCTACAATACCATTGTCTGGGCCATTATTATAGTATTGGCAATAGGTTTGGCAATTGTTATTTTTCAATCAGGAAAACTAAAACATGAGGCAAAATACCGTACCCAGCTTTACCAGGAAGTGGCAGATGAGTTTCAGGCACACAAAGTAAAGGCAAAAGATAAAGAAATGAAGCTTGCGCGCGAACTGCAGGACGAAAGGAATAAGTGGGACGAAGGCAGAGGAAGATAAATCAAGTTAAAAGAGATTCAGCCACAGGTTAACGCGCAGAAATTTTCTCGTTTCTGGCACCACCTTTTAGAAGGTTCGAATGGGCATAAAATGACAACTCTGATTTTTTTAGAAAAGCAGGGCTGGTAGCGCTTCGGTTCTATTAGCCCCGCCATTAACCACGATCTTTTTGCACCTGTTTTCCTGTATTTTATCGAATGAGCAACAAAAAGAATTTTCACTACTGGCTGTTTATTCCACTTAAAGAAATAACAGTTTTAAAAAAGATGTGTTAAAACGGCTACGTTTCTGAAGGGAAAGAGATTCCCTTAATGTTACGGTATAAGTCAACTGCATACAGATCGGTCATTCCCGACACAAAGTCCAATACACTTTGAATGATAGAATAAATATCGGTTAAGTCTGTGTGATATTGTTTAGGAATCAGTTTAACGAGTTTTTTATAATAGTGTGTATTATTATGAATTAATGCCGGCACAAATTCTTCCAGTAAACCAGCCATGATCTTATAACCGGCAACTTCTTTTTGTATTACCGACGAGAAATTATAAATGCGTTCAACCGAAATCTTTTCTACCGCTTTCCAGGCCGAAATATAAGGTTCAGGAAGTAAGTCGGTCAAACTTTGGTTAAGCTCTCCTTTTAACAGTTTTTCCTGTTCCCTGAAAAAAATCCCAGCGCATTCATTGGTTAAGGTATTGATGGCTTTTGCCCTTAATAAACCGATTTTAGCATCATCATCTTCATAATCGTTTTTTAAACGGTCTTCAATGGTACTTGAGTTTGCAAATGGCAATAAATAATTTTTTACCTCTCCATAAGATAGAATCTTTAAGCGGTGAGCATCTTCTAGGTCGATAATACTGTAACAGATATCGTCAGCTGCTTCTACCAGGTATACCAATGGATGGCGTTTATAAACCAGGTACTTATTCTCTTCCTGCTCCAAATGGAGTTCGGCTGCTATTTTTTTAAATGTTTCTTCTTCTGATTGGAAGAAGCCATATTTTTTGCGGTGCAAAAGGCCTTTTTGTTTACCTGCAATAGATGCACACGGGTACTTTGCAATCGAGGCCAGGGTTGAATAAGTTAAGGCATAGGCGTCATTGCCTTTTCCTTTAAGCGGGTGGGTAAGAATCCTGATGGCATTTGCATTTCCTTCAAAGTTGATCAGATCGTGCCATTGCGATTCGTTCATGTCTTTTTCATAGACACGGCCGTCGCCATCAGTAAAGTATCTTGAAATGGCTGCCTCGCCAGAATGACCAAAAGCAGGGTTACCCAAATCGTGCGCCAGCGCCGCGGCAGCAACAATGTTCCCCACCTCATTGATTAAGGGTACTTCTTTAATCAGTTCGGGATGATGCGTATGAACACTATTGAGGAAAATATTGGCCATAGAGCGGGCCACACTGGCCACTTCCAAACTATGGGTAAGACGATTGTGCACAAAAACACTCCCTGGTAGGGGGAAAACCTGGGTTTTGTTCTGCAACCTTCTAAACGGGGATGAAAAAATCAAACGGTCATAATCGCGCTGAAAGTCAGAACGTGCACGATCGGTACTGGCACCGTATTTCTCCTGACCATATCGTTTATTCGAAAGTAAGTATTTCCACTCCATTTAATACCGTTAAGCCTTTAAAATTTGGCGCAAGTTAAACAAAACAAGAAAATGGTAAAGCATAAAGTTCAAGGTAAATTTATATTACATTTATTTGAAGATTATTTATATTAGCTGCAAATAACCAAACAAACAAAACAATGAAGAAGATCTTTTTAACGCTCGCTCTCTTGTGCTGCTTTACAATTTTAACAAAAGCGCAATTTGAGGGCTCGAAGCAAATTTTTGAAAGTCCGAAACTAAAGGAGGCAATCAAAACCCAAAAAATCGTTGCCATTTTACCTTTCGAAGTAAAAATCTCTTACCGGAAACAACCCAAAAATTTCAGTGCAGAAGCTAACAAAAGTCAGGAAGAATCAATGGCCAGATCTATTCAGGCTAGCATGTATACTTTCCTGCTAAGGAAAGCTTCTGATTACACAGTAACTTTTCAGGATGTTGATAAAACTAACATCTTATTAAAGAAAGCAGGTGTGTTGGGCAAACTGGATGAAACAACTAAAGATGAATTGGCAAAAATTCTGGGTGTTGATGCTGTAATTGGTGGCCGTTTCGAAACCGAGCAGACCAAATCAGAAGCAGGTGCTATAGCTTCAGCAGTTTTGTTCGGTGGTTTCGGTGGAAAATCAGGAACCGGAACCATGTTCTTAACTATTAACAATGGAGCGGATGGAGAATTACTATGGCGTTTCTTCAAAACGATGGACGATAATATCCTAAGCTCTACCGATGATATGGTTGAGCGGATGATGAGGAAAATATCGCGAAACTTTCCTTACAAAAGTTAAATCAAAGGCAGATAGAAATATCTGCCTTTTTTGTTCGCGTGCATTTGTTATCCCCCAAACTATTTATGACTCAATCTGTTTAATAAACAAAAGCAGTCTTATGAAAACGAGTATCTATAACAAAGCAGAACACACCGAAGGTTATGTTGGACCAGACGATAGAAAAGAAGAAAAATCTGACGTGCAAAAAGCGTACGAAGCCGGTAATGATGTGAATGAGGTTACTGCCTATGGCAAAGAGCCAAGTGAAATGATTAAAGGCAATCCTTTAGCAAGAGATGGCTTCGATAACACGGGTACGCAAGGTAAAGATTCACTTAGCGATGATGCCTATAACAGTCCTGATAAGCACCCCAGCATAAAAAGTGCAGAGAGCCATACCGGAAGTTCTTCAGATGATTTTAAAACCAAAACTGGTATTGATGAAACAGATGAAGACCATGCATTAAATACGGGAATATAATTTAACAGGTTATGGGACTATTAAAATATGCAATTTTAAGTGTTGCAACAGTTTACGCCTTCAAATATATTGGGAAGAAAAGAGCCACTGATGGAAAATCATTGTTGGATGATTTAAAAGAAAAAGCACCTGGCTATATTGATAAAGTGAAACAGTACGGAGAAAGAATTAAACAGGATTATTTACAGACCTGCCAATTATATTGAAATTTTCCCACAGTCAGATAAGACTTTTTAGATTGACATTTATCAATAGGTATATCTATACGCCTTTTGGAAATTATAATAAATGGATGAAATTTGTATAGCTGTAGGATTCGCGACAAAGATTAACCAAAGATCAGAGACTAAAACGATTTGAGGGCATAGCTCCTAGATTAACGCATTTCAGTTGTGGAATCCTAATTAATTTCCATCTACCGGAAAATGCATTTATTTTATTAGGGGATTATTCTATATGGGTATTCCCTTCTAAATTCCAGGCTATTGTTCTTTCCCGCTAATACCTTTATCCAGGTCTTTATTTCTGTTGGCAATATCTTCATCTTTACTTAAGATGGCATTTTTCAGGTTTTTATTCACATCGTGCTCCGAATGGCTTTCTGTACTTGCCAGATGTGCTTCATCAGGCTGGTCCTTGCGCTTAAATTCGGTTCGTTTGTGCCCATAGGTAGCTTCTCCATTATCCCAATCAATCTCTTCGTCGTGATCAATATCCAGTTGCGGATCTGACCCTTTCTTTTTATTCTCATCATTCATTTCCATAATGCTATTATTTTCAGGCGCTTCTACCTTTAACAACAATTTATAGGATGAAAAGTTTAGCCGTTCAATATTATTTAATGCCCTTACTCTGATTGATTCTGGTATCGCTGTTTACATCATCCTTGTCCGATCCATTTTCTTCCCGATGATCAGGCGGATTTTCCATCCGGCTTTTTTCCAGTTCAGAAAAATCTCCGTCTTTCTGACTCGCTGCTTCGCTCTTTAAGGCTGACTTTTTCTTTTGCCCCTCTTCTTCGTGCCTGGCAAAATCATGTCCTTTTACAGGCAGTTTTCCTTGTTGATTTTCATCTTCGTTCATACTAGCTATAACCGAACTTATCTGCTTTTGTTTGAAAATACCATCGCATAAAAAAGGCCGCAATTTGCATTACGGCCTTTTATTCTTTTTTAAAATCAATTAAACTTTGATTTCAACTTCAACACCACTAGGTAATTCAAGTTTCATTAAAGCATCAACTGTTTTAGAGTTAGAGCTATAAATATCTAATAAGCGTTTGTAAGCGCATAATTGGAATTGCTCTCTAGCTTTTTTGTTTACGTGTGGAGAACGTAATACAGTAAAGATTTTTTTCTCTGTAGGAAGTGGAATCGGACCACTTACAACTGCACCCGTAGGTTTAACAGTTTTTACGATTTTCTCAGCAGATTTATCTACTAAGTTGTAATCGTAAGATTTTAATTTAATTCTGATTCTTTGGCTCATCTTGTTTTTAATTATGGTTTCCTGTTAGAGCTATTAACAACAGAAACCGGATTTATCTTTAAGAAGGCGAATGGTTTAAGGTGTAAGGTTTAGGGGCTAAACCCTTGTACCTTACGCCTTTTACCTCATACCTTAATTACTCTTCAGATTTAATTCTTCCTTTAGATTTCGCTACTACTTCGTCCTGAACGTTTTTAGGCGCTGGTTCGTAGTGGTCGAATTCCATTGTAGAAGTTGCACGGCCCGAAGTGATGGTACGTAACTGCGTTACATAACCGAACATTTCTGAAAGTGGTACCAATGCTTTGATTACCTGGGCACCGTTACGGGTATCCATACCTTGTAACTGACCACGACGACGGTTCATGTCACCGATAACATCACCCATGTTTTCTTCAGGGGTTAAGATCTCGATTTTCATGATTGGCTCCATCAAAGCAGGTTTACATTTAGGTAAAGCCTCACGATATGCCATACGGGCTGCAAGCTCGAATGATAAAGCATCTGAATCGACTGCGTGGAATGAACCATCAATCAAACGTACTTTCATATCAGGAAGCGGATAACCAGCTAATACACCATTTGCCATTGCAGATGCAAAACCTTTCTCAACTGAAGGGATGAACTCACGAGGAATAGCACCACCCACAATCTCGTTAACGAATTGCAAACCACCTTTTTCAAAATCAGCATCAATTGGAGAGATTACCACTTTAATATCGGCAAATTTACCACGACCACCTGATTGTTTTTTGTAAACTTCGCGGTGTTCTGCAGTACCGAAAATAGCCTCTTTGTAAGCTACCTGTGGCGCACCCTGGTTAACTTCTACTTTAAATTCGCGTTTTAAACGGTCAATTAAGATATCTAAGTGAAGCTCACCCATACCAGAGATAACCGTTTGACCAGTTTCCTGATCGGTTTCTACTTTAAAGGTAGGATCTTCTTCAGCTAATTTACCTAAAGCTAAACCTAATTTATCAACGTCAGCCTGAGTTTTAGGCTCAATAGCTAAACCGATAACCGGATCAGGGAATACCATTGATTCAAGAACAACAGGGTTTTTCTCTTCACAAAGCGTATCACCAGTTTTAATATCTTTGAAACCTACTACCGCAGCAATATCACCTGCACTTACGTTAGGGATTGGATTTTGCTTGTTAGCGTGCATCTGGAAGATACGTGAAATACGCTCTTTACTTTCAGAACGGGTATTGTATACGTAAGAACCAGCTTCTAGGTTACCTGAATAAACACGGATGAAGCATAAACGACCCACGAACGGATCGGTAGCAATTTTGAATGCTAATGCTGCAAACGGCTCTTTTTCAGATGGCTTTAATAAAACTTCTTCGTTAGTATCAGGATTAGTACCTACAACACCTTCTGAATCAAGAGGTGAAGGCAATAATTCCATTACGTAATCCAACATGGTTTGAACACCTTTGTTTTTGAAAGATGAACCACAAACCATAGGAACAATTTTAGCGTCTAATACAGCCGCACGTAAAGCGTCTAAAATTTCACGCTCAGTGATTGAGTTCGGATCTTCGAAGAATTTCTCCATCAAAGTCTCATCATAATCAGCAACTGATTCTAATAATTTCTCTCTCCACTCTGCAACCTCATCTAACATATCATCAGGAATTGGCACTTCGGTAAAGGTCATACCTTTATCGTGCTCATTCCAAACGATACCACGGTTGTTGATCAAATCAACCACACCTTTAAAGTTATCTTCAGAACCGATAGGTAACTGCAATGGAACTGCATTACTACCTAACATATCTTTAACCTGTTTAACAACTTTTAAGAAGTCGGCACCAGAACGGTCCATTTTATTAACGAAACCGATACGGGCAACATTGTAGTTGTTGGCTAAACGCCAGTTGGTTTCTGACTGAGGCTCAACACCATCAACTGCAGAAAACAAGAACACTAAACCATCTAATACACGTAACGAACGGTTTACCTCTACGGTAAAATCCACGTGTCCAGGTGTATCGATAATGTTAATGTGGTATTTGCTACCACGGTAGTTCCAGTTTACTGTTGTAGCAGCAGAAGTAATGGTAATACCACGCTCTTGCTCTTGTGCCATCCAGTCCATTGTTGCAGCACCTTCGTGCACTTCACCAATTTTATGACTTACACCAGCATAATAAAGGATACGCTCAGTAGTGGTAGTTTTACCAGCATCAATGTGAGCTGCAATTCCAATATTTCTTGTAAATTTTAAATCTCTTGCCATGTTATGTTTTTGATTTATCTGATTTTAAATGATTGCACCGATTATGTGAAAACAAATCGGTGCAAATTATCTAATCAGTATAATCTTCTAATTAAATCTGTGTAATCTTACTAGTCTGTTAATCCTAAAATTAGAACCTGAAGTGAGAGAACGCTTTGTTAGCCTCAGCCATTTTGTGCGTATCTTCTTTCTTCTTAACAGCAGCACCTTCACCTTTTGCTGCAGCTACGATTTCACCAGCTAATTTCTCTTTCATGGTTTTTTCACCACGACGACGAGCGTATAAAATTAACCATTTCATACCTAAAGCTGTTTTACGCTCTGGTCTAACCTCAGTTGGAACCTGGAAGTTAGCACCACCAACACGACGAGATTTAACCTCTACAGCTGGCATAATGTTAGTTAATGCACGTTTGAATACCTCTAAACCGTTTTCACCTGCTTTTTTCTCAGCAATTTCAACAGCATCGTAAAAAATTGAGTAAGCGATAGATTTTTTTCCATCGTACATCATGTTGTTTACAAAACGAGTTACCTGAACATCATTGAATTTTGGATCAGGAAGAATAATTCTCTTTTTTGGTTTTGACTTTCTCATTTCTTATTTCCTCCCGATTATTTCTTTTTACCTTTTGTTGGCGCCGCAGCTACTTGTCCTGGTTTAGGACGTTTAGTACCATATTTAGAACGACGTTGGTTACGACCAGCTACACCTGATGTATCTAATGCACCACGGATAATGTGGTAACGTACACCTGGTAAATCTTTAACACGACCACCACGGATCAATACGATTGAGTGCTCCTGTAAGTTGTGACCCTCTCCAGGAATGTAAGCATTCACCTCTTTACCGTTCGTTAAACGAACACGGGCTACTTTACGCATTGCTGAGTTTGGTTTTTTAGGGGTAGTGGTGTACACACGTGTACATACACCTCTTCGCTGTGGACAGCTGTCCAACGCTGGAGACTTACTCTTGAACTCCAGTGCTACTCTACCTTTTCTAACTAATTGTTGAATGGTTGGCATTGTGCTTTTTTATGTTTTTTTATTAAAAAATTTACCGCTCCCCCGGCCTCTTTACAGATAGCCCATAAAACGGACTGCAAAAGTAGAACAATTCTTTTTAAAAATCAAGGGGTTAGCGCAAAAAGTTTTCAGCTGGCCATTGTCAGTTTTTGGTTGAGACTTAAGGAGTTATTTACAGCCCGTCCACAAAAATCCCACCACAGGTTCATCTTGCCAAAATGTTATAATCGTAGTTATTATAAAAATGAATTCTATTTTTTTTACTTAAGACAACATTTTCCCTTAAAACATATTGTTTTTAATGATCTTAATTAACCGTGCTGCGCGGGTTACTTCTTTCATTACTTGTCCCAGCCCGGGTTAACTTATAGTTTAACGACAGGTAAAAATAACGGGTAATGTTGTTGTACCGCACATCCTCTATGCGGCTACTGTTTACAATCCTATCGATACTGGTATTCTGGTTCAGAATATCAAAACCTTTCAAACTTAATGTTACCCTCCGTTTCATCAGGTATTTGTTGATTCCGGCGTTAAACAAGAAATAATTGTTGTTAAAACCATCCGCACGGCCTGCAGAGCCAATGTGGTTAATATCGGCCTCTACCCTTAAATCTTTTATAAACTCATAACTGAGGTTAAGGGTATTTTCGAGGCTGAAAAATTTATTGTTAATGGCCGATTCTGAAGTGTTATTTACCTTTGTATAACCTATATAAGCATAAATACCCGCATTAAATTTATCATCGATATCATAGCTCCAGTTGATATTTGGACCAATTTCGAACCTGTTTGTAATGTTTTTGGTGCCGCTGATATAGTTTGTTCTGTGCTCGGTAAAAAAGCTTGCACCATAATTCATTCTTAAACCTTTAAGTTTTGACGGCATTCCAAAAAATGTTCCGGTACGCAGGTAATAATTTCCATCTACATTTATAGGTTTAACGGTTTGGATACCATTGTTATAGTTAATATCGTTCCCAGTATCGTCAAATGATAAGTTGTAAAGAAAATAGCCATTCCAATAGCGGTTATTATCAGGGCTAAAAGTATTGAAGTTGACCGAAAGGCGATGATTTTTCCTGGCTTCAAGGTCAGGGTTCCCGATCCGCTGATACAATGGGTTGGTATTGTTCTGTACAGGCTGCAGATCGGTTACCGAAGGCAGGTTAACACTTGCCCGGTAATTGATAGCAATGGTTTGATTGGTCTTATTTTTAAAATTAACCATTAATCGTGGCAATAAATTGTAATATGATTTTTCAATATTCCCAATGTTTGCGCCTACATTATTAAAAACATTGGCATTTAGCAAACTCTCCTGCGCGTTTAACCCAAAGTTATAGGTCCAGTCTTTTCCGGCGTATATAAAGCCCAGCCCGGCGGTTTGCAAACTGTTATGGTTATTAAAGGTGTTGGTTAAAGATGGAACAATAGTTTCGTAGCGGTCGGTAGTCGGATTATAATCAAAGGTGATCTGCTGAGCATCAACAATGTTCCTTGTATAACTGTAGGCAAGGTTGGCACTCCATTTTTGATTTAACTGCCTGGCATAATTGCCGTTGATGGTATAGGTTTTGGAAGCATTTTCCTGATTGGCCTGCTGATTAATATTCGCAACAACGGTACCAGTGCTGGCATATTGGTTGAGCAAAGATTGATTTAACCAATCAGAATTAAAAGTATTCTGCGTACCGTTTAAGCGTAGCGAAACAGAACCTTTTTTATTCCCCAACCTCCTCAGCACCGTAAACTCTCCAAATAGAGAAGGCGTAAAATTATGCTGGTTATAATATTGAGTTCCGTCGTTGGCTTTTCCTGCAGCATCAAAATTAGCGTTAAACGTTCGGTTATTGATGTTGGTGGTATTATTCAGGATTACATTAGGACGGAATACCATATCGGTTAACGAATCGGGATGGTATTCTGCCTTAAAATTAAAACGGTGTGCCTGGTTGTTGCTATTGCGGTTGGTATTATCAAGTGTACGCAATATATCGCCAGAGCTTAAATCCTGGATGTTTGATATTTTATTGCCCAAACCAGAAGAAAAATAGGTAAAATAGCTTCCACTTATGGTCAGCTTGTTGTTTTTGCCCCAAGAGTTGCTATAATTTACCCCACCGCTATGCGTGGTATACAAGCCAATGGCATTGTTATCAAAAACACCGCTGCCTCCAATGGTAGTTTTGCCGTTATTGCTGTTTATTGAAAAACTTCCACCACCTGGCGGTGCAAAAATATTCCCGATGTTACCACCGCTGAAACTGCTTAAATCATCTGTACCGAAACTGGCATCGTTAGTATTGTTGCTCATCCCCAAAATGGCAAACTGCAGGTTTTTATTGAAGTGGTTGGCACTTAAATAACTTCCGTATTTATCTGTAGTTCCTCCTGCAAGGTTGGCATTTCCGAACCAGCCTTTTTTCTTGTCTTCCTTAATGGTTAGGTTCAATACTTTTTCGCGCTGGCCGTCATCAATACCTGTTGCCTTTGCCTCTTGTGTTTTACTATCGATCAACTGTACTTTTGCAATAGCATCGGCAGGAAGGTTTTTTGTAGCTGTTTTTGGGTCAGTACCAAAAAAATCTTTACCGTCAACCGTTAAGCGCGTAACTTTTTGCCCCTGCACCATAATACTGCCATCTTTATCAACGGTTACACCAGGTAGTTTCTTCAATAAATCTTCTACTGCGGCATTTGGCCTGGTTTTATAAGCGTCGGCATTAAATTCTACGGTATCTTTTTTCACCGTAGCGGTAGCATAGCGGCCACTTACCGCAACATCTTTCAGGGCAATGGCATCTTCTTCTAATTTTAGGGTACCCAAATTAATGTTTTTACCATTTATGCTGATGTTCTTAGTGATCGGGTTATAGCCCATTGCCGAAATCCTGATTTTATAATCACCATTAGCAACGGTATTAAAAGAAAATTCACCGGCTTTATTGCTTACCACGCCAATTTTTTTGGTAGAATCGGTTTTACCTGACAAGATAATCCCCACATATTCAATGGGCTGATTTGTTTTCCCATCCACAATTTTTCCTTGCATATTGCCCACCTGCTGTGCGAAGACTTTCGTAGATAATACGCACAACAACATGCATAAATAGGTTCTCATAGCTAATTCTGTTTTTTAATTTGTTTGGTTAACCTGTTTTTTGAAGGTTTCAGCTATAAGACACCAAAAATTGGAAAGTGTGACAGAAAAACGTTTTTTCCTGGAGCAGTTGGAACTATCTGAAGTTTTCCTATTTACATAAAAATTGAAAATCAGAAAGTTAGGCAAAACAAAAAAGTCTTTCAGTTTACCTGAAAGACTTTCTTTTTAAACTTTAGCCACTTTTTTAGCGTGCTTTTTATGGTGGTGTTTTTTATGGCCTTTTTTGGTCTGGGTTTTTTCTGTTCCTGCTTTTGCTGGAGTAGAGGTTTGAGCGCTTACGGTATTAATGGTAAAAGCTGCTACTAGGGCGATTACTAAAACTTTAATTGCTTTCATTTTACATTGATTTAATGATGAATAAACCTTGTTATTTTGTTTATTAAATCTCAAAAATCAATATGAAGATTTAGTGAATAATTTTGGCTTTATACTGCCTTAAAATTAAAAAATATTCCAACTATCAGGGCAGATAGAAATCTAGACCGTACAGTACTTTTTTATTGGTCAGAATGTATTCACTAATTACCTTTCCATCAACTAAAACCTTAAATTCACCCCTGGCCTTATCACCTTTGGCGGTAACTTTTATATGCCCATTGCTTCCTGGTTTTAAGGTAAGTGCTTTTTCCCATTTTCCTTTAATTCCTTTTAATTTTTGCCGCTTTCCATTTTCATCAACATAAGAAATCTTTGCCGTTGTGTTTTCATTCAACAAAACTTCATAGTTTACCTGGTAACTTTCCTTTTGAGGAACATTAATTTTTCCTCTTTTTGAATAATTCATACTTAAAGAGCAACTGCTCAAAATAGTAATCAGCAAAAAGCAAGTGAGAATATTTTTCATTTTGTTCGGTTTAGATAAAGATGACGAACGTTATCGCACAAAGGTTGCAAGGACAAGAAATTAATCAGAGAAAGGCTGGATGAAGGACTTGGCTGTAGCCCTGGTCACTTATACAAAAGCCTAATAATTCAATTCCTTTATTCTTCCGTCATTTTTTATGAAAAGTACCGAGATATAACTCTTCTACTTTCTTACGCGCCCAGGGCATTCTTCTTAAGAACTTTAAGCTCGATTTTATGGTTTGGTTATTGTTGAAACAATCGATCCTGATTAACGACCCCAGCTTTTCCCAACCATAATGCGTTTGAAGATCGGTTACAATTTTTTCGAGGGTGATACCGTGTAAGGGATTGTTTTTTTGCTGTTCGGCCATGGAACAAAGTTAAGGTAAAATGATCAGGGTTTGTACTGAGCCATCCAAACATTTGCTCCGCCACATTCTGGATCATTTATTTTGTGCCTGAGTACTTCAAATTGATTGGCCTGAAGCAAAGCCTGATATTCAGCAGTAGCCAGTGAAGCATGAAAAAGGTTTTCGCCGCCATTCATACCCCATACTTCTCCCCTTTCTGTTCCGGAGGTAAATAGTAAAATGCCATTGGGTTTCATGTGACGTTTAAAAACAGCAAACATATTAGGTTGATCATCAGCCGGAAGATGAAAAAAACTGTGCCAGGCAATAATTACCTCAAATTTTTCATCGAGGGCCAGTTCACGCATATCCTTTAACAGAAACCTGGTAGATGGGAAATTGATTTTTGCCAGCTCGATCATTTGTTCGCTGGCATCAACTCCTAAAACATCTATATTATGTTTAATAAAGTATTCCAATATGGGTTTTCCGTTACCGCAGCCGAGGTCTAAAACCTTTGCATCTGTTGGAAGGCATTGGAGGATATCCTGAAGATAGGCCTGTTCGACTGCATCAGCATAACGGTTTTTGGCAAACCAATGGCCTATCTTATTGTATACCTTGTAAACGTCCTTGCGTTCTCCTTTTTCCATCTCTATGAATTTCAATTACTATTATTAATGCTAATTTTTAAGTTAAAGATTTAAAAGTATTCGGAACATCACTTATGCTTTAGTAACACCAAATTAATCATATTTGTATTTTTTTATTGAAAACAAACGTACAATAGTTCATTGCAAATGGTAGATTTAAGATGAACAGCCTGCTTCCTGCACCACGCTAAAGGTACCGGACCGATATTTCTAAACCCGATTGAAGTGGGAGCCCGCAGCACTGGACTGCCCCCAAAAAGTTGGACAAACTTATTAATTATTTAAGACTTGTGCCCGGTATTCAACCGGGCTCATTCCATTTAAGTTCAATCTTATCC